>JAKPBM010000109.1 GCA_029778935.1 Bacillota bacterium
TCGGCACGGCGAAGAACCCGTCGTCTAATGTCACGCCCTGCTGCAGCTTGGGCAGGGCGGCTTCGCTGTCGCCCGTTACCGTGACCAGGTATTCCTTGGGGATTTCGTGGGACGGGTGGGTCAGCACGTGGGCCAGCTCCCCGTCGTTGGTCAGCAGCAAAAGCCCTTCGGACCGCATGTCCAGCCGGCCGACGGGGTACACTCGCTCGCGGACTTTCACCAATTCGGTGACCGTTTTGCGGCCCCGCTCGTCGGAAACGGTGGAAACGTAGCCTCTGGGCTTGTGCAGCAGGATATACAGCTTTTTATCCTCGATTTTTGGCGGCAGTTTTTGGCCGTCGATGTGGATGATGTCGCGGGCCGGGTCGCACTTGGCGCCAAGCTGAATCGGGCGGCCGTTGACTTTGACCCGTTTTTCGGCGATAAGCTGTTCCGCCGCCCGGCGCGAACAGTACCCCCGCTCGGCAATCACTTTTTGCACTCGCTCTTTCATTTGCATTCGCCTTTGTGTTGAGATTTTTCCATCAAAAGAGACCGTTTCTCCCGGTCCAGCTTTTCCAGAGCGTACCGGAAGGCAGCCCTGGGCATGTCTTGTGTACACCGGAGCAGGTAGGAAATCACCCGTTCCGGCTCTTTGACCGACAACTCCTTCAGCATCCTCCGTATCTTTGAGCGCAAGCGGATGTTCATCCTGCGTCAGAGCGCCGGGAGTTTCAAACGGCGAAAGCCGTGATGTTCAGCATTACCGCGGCGGGCGCGCAGCATGGCAACATACGGGCGGCTTGTCCACACAAAGCGTTTTGAAAACAGGGCATTGTTTTGCTTTGCAATGCCCCGAAAGCGTGGGTGCGGAAGTCGTCGCGGTCGCCCCAGCTACGGATATACTCTTTCAGCCGCCCCTCAAACACGAAAACGTGTCGTGGTGAACTGTTTTCACATTCTAACATCCAGCCGCAGGCTTCAACGCCCGGCGCATAGCCCCGCTCCAAAAAGCAGATGTTCGCAAACGGAGAAAACATGGCTGACGCTCATATCCCCCAGCGTTTGAAAAAGGAAGTGGAGAAGGTCAGCCCCGCCGCTTTGGAGGAGTACTCTATTCAGCTTCTCACTTAGCCCGCAATATCACGCATGGTACCCCTAATCATATGCACATACTTACCGCGATTTAGCCGAATAATACTCCGCTCCTTCGGCCGTGTACAGCTTCACAGTGGCGAACACATGGCCGCCGGACACAAACTCAATCCAGCCGACCTGCTTACCCTTTTCCACGGGCGCATAGACAAACTTGGGCAGGTAGTAGACGGCTTTTATGTCCTGTTTTTCGCTGGCCGTGAGCGTCAGAGACACATCCTCGTCGGCGTACAGGGGGACGGTCTGGGTCAAACTGCCTACCACGTTCAGGGAGACGGGGACGGGGCCTTTGGAAAAGACCATTTCCTTGCTGTATAAGCAAAAACCGTAGTCGTACAGCGCCTTGTGGTCGTTCCAATCGGACGGGGCGTTTAACGTGACCACCACCAGCCGGCGGCCGTTGCGCGTGGCCGTGGTGACCAGGCAGCGCCCGGCGGCCTTCGTGAAGCCCGTTTTGCCGCCGTCCAGGCCGGGGTAGGTTTTGAGCAAACGGTTATGGTTGACCACCGTACGCCCGGTAAGCACCTTTTCTCTTGTGCCGGTGATTTTGGCAAAGAGGGGGTTTTGCATGGCGACGGACATCAGTTTGGCCATGTCGCGGGCGGTGGTGTAGTGGTTGTCGTCGGGCAGGCCGCTGGGGTTGGTGAAATGGGTGTCGTCCAGACCCAGCTCTTTGGCCGTCCGGTTCATTTCCTCCACGAACTTGCCCACGGAGCCGCACAGCCCCTCCGCAATAGCCAGCGCGGCGTCGTTGCCGCTGGCGAGCATCAGGCCGTACAGCAGTTCCTCCAAAGAGAGTTTTTCGCCCGCCCGCAAATACATACGGGAACCTTCCACCCGCACGTGGGCGTCGGTAACGGTGACTTTCTGCGACAAATCCCCCTCAGTCAGCCGGATGGCCACGTAAGCCGTCATGATTTTGGTGGTGCTTGCCATGGGCAGGCGCACGTCCGGCTTCAGAGCGGCCCAGATTTTGCCCGTGTCCGCGTCCATAAGGACATAGCTTTGGGCGGAAACGCGCGGCTCCGAAACCAAAGCGGTTACGACAGGCTCTGTCTGTTCGTTGGGAAAGAGGGGAAGAACCAGCAATAAAAGCAGCAAAAATCTGCGCATAAGCATTCTCCCGCGGGAAAGACTCAGCCCCCGGCAAACAACCGAAGGGCCGTACAATATCATATATAGGCGGGAGGCTTGTCTCTTATGCTGTCAAATCCAAGCAAGGTTATTCTTCGGTTTCTTCCGCTTTTTTGGCTTTCTTTTCCTTCTGCTTGGCAAAGAATGTCTGCAGCTTTTCCACGATGCCGGGCAGTTCCTCCACCGCTTTACCCACCGTAGAGACGATGTTCGACTCCGGCTGGGGCGGGGCCACGGTGCCCGACGCGGGGAGGATTTCTACCTTGCCGTCGGAGATGACGATAAAGGAGATGGGAATCAGGTCGACGCCGCCGCCACCGCCGCCGCCGAACAACACCTGGTTGCTGTTGTGCCGCGTGTTGTAGTCGGACCCGCCGGCGCCGAACCCGCAAGTGAGTTTGGAAACGGGGATGATGGTAATCCCTTCCGGCGTGGTGATGGGCTGG
>JAKPBM010000121.1 GCA_029778935.1 Bacillota bacterium
GTCGGGGGCGTTTGCCTTTATTTTACCCATCAGAGTGTCAATATTTGCAACGGTTTTGTCAATGCCGTAGAGGGCCACGTCGTTCATGCCGAACATGATAAAGACCTTCTTGGCCCCCGTCAGCGGGATGGAATCCCACAAGTGCATCTGCTGCCCCTGGTAGAGCGGGTGCACCGAGTCGTTGCTGATGGGCCAGAGGGAGTTGGCCGCGCCCAGGCTGCCGGAGGTCAAAAACTGCGCGCCGGCAAAGAAGGAAGGGTTGGCCTGCCGCTGCTTGGTGACGTAGTTGCGCCAGTGCATGGAAATGGAGTCGCCTACAAACACGGCGTCGGCATAGAACTTGTCCGCTTCTTCTTCCGTCAGCCCCCTTAGGTCATAGGAAGGCACCGGGATGGACAGCGTCACCGAACCGGGGCTGGTTTGCACCGTCGTCACCGGCGGCACAGTGGTATCCGCTGCCGTCGTTTCGGCGGTGGTCTCCTGGGGCGCCGGGGTCGTCTCCGTTGCGGGGGAAGGGGCCGTGGTGGTGCCGGCCGTGGTCGTATCCTTGGGTTCGCCGTTGCCTCCGCAGGCGGCGAACAGCATCATGCCTGCCAGAAGCAGGGCCAAAACTGCGTTTTTCTTCTTCATGGCACTTGGGGCTTTGCCGCTTGGGCAAAGCCGTTTTCCTTTCTTTGGTTTTGCGCGGTAAATTTACCTTGGGTATTATATACCCTTACGGGGTTTCCGTCAAGTAAACGGCTCTTGCAGGCGTGAAAAACGGCGAACCATCGGTTCGCCGTTTGTTCCAGCCGTGAAATAACAAGTAAGCCCTGGCCGCTTAGCGATATTTCTTCTTGCGGGCGGCTTCAGCCTTCTTGCGCCGCTTTACGCTGGGGCTTTCATAATGTTCTCTTTTCCGAATCTCGGACAAAACACCCGACTTGGCGCAGCTGCGCTTGAATCTTCTCAGCGCCGAGTCCAAGGATTCGTTTTCCTTAATATGCACTTCAGACATCGTTTTCCCTCCTCCCAACAGCGTTCGCAACAGAACGCTTTGTAACTGGGAACCGTTTGCGGCCGGGTAGTTGCCGCTAAAGCCTGGTTAAGGCCCGCAAATGCCGCAAGCGACAATTGCTGTATAGCTTATTATACAAAAATCCTGTCCGTTTGTCAACAGACGGCGCTTCAAAACTTTGAACAGTTTGAAAATTTTGAAACGCAGCTTTCGGCAACTTCGCCGGCTACTTCGCCGGTTTCACCACGAAGTTGACCAGCCGGCCGGGCACGAAGATCTCTTTGACGATCTCAAAGCCAGCCAGCGCGGCGGCGATCTTCTCCTCCGCTTTGGCGGCGGCAAAGGCCTCGTCTTTTTCCGCCGCGGCGGGGATGACCACCGTGCCGCGGAGCTTGCCGTTGATCTGCACGGCAATTTCCACCGTTTCGTCGACGCATTTCGCCTCGTCGTAGGTGGGCCAGGCCGAAGTCACCAGCATCCCCTTATTGTATTTTTCGTAGAGTTCCTCGGTAATATGCGGGGCAAAGGGGTGGAGCAGCTTTAAAAGCGTCTCAAACTCTGCTTCGTTGGCCCCGCCCACTTCCGCCATCCGGTTGGCCAGCGTCATCAGGGCCGCGATGGCCGTGTTGAACTTCAGCTCCTCGATGTCGGAAGTCACCTTCCGGATGGTCTTGTGCATGGCCGACTCCAACTCTTTGGAATACTCCTTGCCGGGTTTGACCTTTTCCGAAAGGGCGATGACCTTTTCCACAAACCGGGCGCAGCCCTTAATGGCGCTGTTGGACCAGACGGCAGTCTTTTCAAAGTCGCCGATGAACATGATATACAGACGCAGCGTGTCGGCACCGTACTGGTTTACGATATCGTCCGGGTTGATGACGTTGCCGCGGCTCTTGGACATCTTTTCGCCGCCTTCGCCCAGGATGAAGCCGTGGCTGGTGCGCTTTTTATACGGCTCTTTCGTGGGCACAACGCCGATGTCGTAGAGGAACTTGTGCCAGAAGCGGGAGTAGAGCAAATGCAGCGTCGTATGCTCCATGCCGCCGTTGTACCAGTCGACGGGCAGCCAGTAGTTCAGCGCCTCCGGCGAAGCGAGGGCTTCGTCGTTCTTGGGGTCCAAATAGCGCAGGAAATACCAGGACGAACCGGCCCACTGGGGCATGGTGTCCGTCTCTCGCTTGGCCGGGCCGCCGCACTTGGGGCAGGTGGTGTTGACCCACTCGGCGATGTTGGCCAGGGGCGATTCGCCCGTTTCCGTCGGCTCGTAAGAGTCCACGTGTGGCAGGGTAACGGGCAGCTGGTCCTCCGGCACGGCCACGTAGCCGCAGTGCTCGCAGTGGACAACGGGAATCGGCTCGCCCCAGTAGCGCTGGCGGGAGAAGATCCAGTCGCGAAGCTTGTAGTTGACCTTCGGCTCACCCTTGCCGTTGTCGGCCAGCCAGGATACGATCTTCTTCTGCGCCTCGGGCACGGTCAGGCCGTTTAAAAAGCCCGAGTTGACCATGACGCCGTTTTCGCAGTCGGTGTAGGCCTCCTGGGAAATGTCGCCTCCGGCGACCACTTCCACAATGGGCAGACCGAAGGTTTTGGCAAACTCGTAGTCGCGGGTGTCGTGGGCGGGCACGGCCATAATGGCGCCGGTGCCGTAGCTTAACAAGACGTAGTCGGAAACGAAAATCGGAATTTCCTCGCCGTTGGCAGGGTTCACGGCGCGGATGCCTTCGATTTTCACGCCCGTCTTGGTTTTGGCCAGCTGGCTGCGCTCAAAGTCGCTCTTGGTGGCCGCCTGCTCCCGGTAGGCGCGGACGGCGTCCATGTTCGTAATCTGCTCCGCCCACTTGTCAATGAGCGGGTGCTCGGGCGCGATGACCATGTAGGTCACGCCGAACAGCGTGTCGGGCCGGGTGGTGAACACTTTCAGCTCGTCGCCGGCGGTGGTGGCAAAAAGCACTTCCGCACCTACCGAGCGGCCGATCCAGTTTCTCTGAGACGTTTTGACCCGGTCGATATAGTCGACTTCGTCCAGGTCATTTAACAGCCGTTCGGCGTAGGCGGTGATTTTGAGCATCCACTGCTCTTTTTCCTTCTGGACGACGGGGGCGCCGCAGCGCTCGCAGGAGCCGTCCACCACTTCCTCGTTGGCCAGCACGCATAGGCAGGACGTGCACCAGTTGACGGTGGTCTTTTTCTTGTACGCCAGGCCGTTTTCAAACATCTTGAGGAAGATCCACTGGGTCCACTTGTAGTAGTTGGGGTCGGTGGTGTTGATTTCCCGGTCCCAGTCGATGCCGTAGCCTAAGGCTTTGACCTGCTCGCGAAATCTGTTTATGTTCTTTTCGGTGACGATTTCAGGGTGAATCTTATGTTTGATGGCGTAGTTTTCCGTGGGCAGGCCGAAGGCGTCCCAGCCCATGGGAAGCAGCACGTTGTAGCCTTCCATGCGGCGCTTGCGCGACACCACGTCCATGGCCGTGTACGGCCGGGTGTGGCCCACGTGAAGCCCGTCGCCGGAGGGGTACGGAAACTCGATCAGGGCGTAAAATTTCTTTTTGGACGGGTCCGTGACCGCGGCAAAGGCCTTGGCCTCGTCCCATTTCTGCTGCCACTTTTTCTCTATTTTTTTGAAATCGTACTGCATAAGATAGCCCTCATTTCCTTTCAAAGGTAACCGGATCCACTCTCGGCGCGTCGGCCCAGAGGCGCTCCAGCCCGTAGAATTCACGGGCGTCTTTCCGGAAAATGTGCACTACAATGCTCCCGTAATCCTGCAAAATCCAGCTGGCGGAAGGATACCCCTCCACGTGCCGGGGGGAAAAGCCCAGCCGGGAGAGCGTTTCGTCCACGGCGTCCGCCAGTGCGCGCAGCTGGGGCATGGATTGTCCGGTGCAGAGTATATAATAGTCGGCCAGGGTGGTCAGCCCGTCCACATCGAGGACCAGGATGTCCTGCCCCTTTTTGTCCTCCAGCGCGCGAACTGCGGCCTGGGCCAACTGTTTTGCAGAAATGTCCGCCATGACGAAGCCTCCCTTACTTTCCTCTGTTTTCGTCCCGCTCCACGATGTTGATATACGTGATGGGCGCGTCAAAGGGGTTGAATTTTTCGTTAATCAAATCTAAAATCTCATTCTTATAGGGGACCCAGTACCCCGAATCCTTGGCGGGGCCGCCCGGAAGCGTTTCAAAGTGGATGTTGTTCGGGTCCAGCTGCAAAGCGTGTTCCGCCAGCTCCAGCATCTCCGATTTGGACAGGCTGGTTTTCACGTTGTCCAATAAAACGCCCGCCAGCTCGCCCGCCCGGGAGATGTTGTTCTTGCTTAGAATCTGGGCGGCGGCGGCTTTCAGAAACTCGGAGCGCATTTTAATGCGGCCGATGTCGGCGTCGCTGTAGCCGCTGCGGAACCGCATCAGCTCCAGCGCCTTTTTGCCGTTTAAAACCTGCTGGCCTTTTTTGATATTGATATACAGGTTTTGCGTCGGGTCGGAATAGACCATATCCCTCGGCACGTTGAATTCCACGCCGCCGATGAAGTTAATGAGGTTGACAAACCCCTTCATATCCACAAAGACATAGCCGCTCACCTTATAGCCGATCAGGTGGCTGACTTCCTCGATCATCCCGTCGAAATTGGCCTTCCCGCCGTAGGCAAGGGACAGGTTGATGTGCTTATGGTAGGACGGACGGTTATTGGGCGCGTTGCTGTAAGTGTCCCGCGGGATGTGCATGACGTTTAACGTCTTTTGATTGGTGTCGAACACCACCAGCATAATAACGTCCGGCCGCATTTCGCTGGCGTCGGCGCCCAGCACCAGGAAGGAGTACACGCCTTCCCGCCATTTTATCTTCGGGTTCGGCTCGTCGCCCGTGGTGGGGGTGATGACGGAGCCGGACTCGTCCGTATGAGTCACCGGGCCGAGGGTTTCCGGCGGCTTGATGCCGGACCAGTCATCGCCCGTGTTCTTTCCTTCCAGCGTTACGTAAAAAGCGTACGCCCCCAGCGCCACGGCGCACAGTATAGCCAGCCCCAAAACCAGCTGTTTTGAGGTCTTTTTTGTCTCTTTGCTCATATGCTTCACAACCCTTGTAATTTTCGCAAAAAGGCCGCATTTTTCGACACGGCCGCTCTTTGGTATAGTATTATAACCTGTTCGAACGCAAATTACAATCTGCAAAATCCGCCCGAATCAGGGGGATATCCGGCCGTACAGCCCGTTTTTTCGTATATATTCGGCCACTTCCGGCGTCACCTGCGCCCGCTTTTGCCCGACGCGGACTTCCGTGGACGAAATTTCCAGCGGCGGCACGTCCACAACAAAAATTCTCGCGCCGAAGGTTTCTTCCAGCATACGTTTCTGCGCCCAGATAGGTTCCAGCCCCTGGGCGTCCCTCGGCACCACGGCGATTCCCGTTTTCTTTAAAAACTCCTCCGCCAAAAACCACTGGTGTAGGGTTAAAAACATGTCTGTCCCGACAATAAACCAGAACTCATCATATGGATACAGAGCGGAAAGCTCGCGGATGGTGTCCACCGAATAGCTTTTCCCTTCCCGCCGAAGCTCTAAATCGAGCACGGAAAAACGCTTGTCCGCTTTGGCGGCGAGTTTCGTCATCTCCAGGCGCTGCAAAGGCGTGGCGCCGGCGGGCTCTGCTTTATGGGGCGGGATGTTGGCCGGGATCAGAAACACCCGGTCCAGGCCTAAAGCGTCCGCCGCGGCTTTGGCCGCGTGGACATGGCCCAGATGGGGCGGGTTAAAGGTACCGCCCAGAATGCCCGTTTTCGCCATGGTCAAATTTGGTATTTGGGTTTTTCCGGATGCCGCCTGTACAGCACCAGCCTGTTGCCGATGACCTGAATCGGCTCGGCGGACAGGGCTTCGCAAAGGGCGTCGCAGGCCTCCCGGGCCGTAATCCCCGCCGTTTCCAGCACGGTCAGTTTCACCAGCTCGTGGGCTAAAAGCATTTCGTCCACCTGGCGGATGACGGCTTCCGTAACGCCGCTTTTGCCGATTTGGGTCAGCGGCTGCAGGGTGTTGGCCTGGCTGCGCAGATAAGC
>JAKPBM010000166.1 GCA_029778935.1 Bacillota bacterium
TTCGGGCTAACCCGCATCGAAGAATGGGTTTCGCCGGAAACGTCGCTGCGCGCCTTTTTGGAAAACCGCTGGCGGGGCGTGTCCTTCTACAAACACTGGACCGACGAAGGCGGGGAACAGCTGTAAGGTGGCGGCCATGATTCTCTGGCTCAACGGCCCCTTCGGCGTCGGCAAAACCCAGACGGCGTATGAGCTGCACCGCCGCCTGCCCGGCTCATACGTGTTCGACCCGGAAAACTTCGGCTTTTTCCTTCGGAAAAATACGCCCAAATCCCTGCACCTGCCCGATTTTCAGGATGAACCCCTCTGGCGGGAAACCAACGCCAAACTGCTAAGGTACCTGGCAAAGCGCCATGAGGGCGTACTCATCGTCCCCATGACGGTAACCCGGGCTGCCTATTTAGAGGAACTGCTTTCGCTTGCGGTGGCGGATGGCGTCCCTGTGAAAAAATACGCCCTGCTGGCCAAAAGGCCGGTCATTGTGCGCCGCATAAAGCGCCGGGGGCCGAGGAAAGATTCCTGGGCGCTGGGTAAGCTCGACGAGTGTCTTTCAGCCCTGGCCGACCCGGTTTTCGGCGAGCCGGTGTACACAGACCGCCTGTCCATTGCCGAAACGGCGGAGGAAATCGCCCGAAGGGAAGGGCTTGCCCTTTTGCCCCGGGCGGGAAAGGCAAAACAGGTGCTGAACATTCTGAAAACATCACTCCGCGTCATGCGCTGATTGTAGAAAGGATGATTGATGTGAATCACGTTCCCCTTTTTGACCCTGCGCAAACGCCCAAACTGCTTCTTGGCGTGTGGTGCCCGCCGCCTGCCGCCTCCGATGGGGCGGAAACGGAGCGAAGGTATCGGGAACTGGCCGAATGCGGCTTCAATTTTGCCTGGAACGTGCCCGTTTCCGCGCTGGATGCCTGCGAAAAAGCAAATATACAGGCGCTGGTGCACCTTCCGACCACCAGAGACACCGCTGAAAACGTGGAAACCTGCCTTCCCTTTGCCGAACCGATTGCCAATCACCCGGCCCTACTGGGTTTTAACATCATTGACGAGCCCAGCGCCACCTGGTTTCCGAAGCTGGCCCGCGTGCGAAGGGCCGTGGAAAGCAGGCTCACAAACGGTCGGTATGCCGTCTGCAACCTGTTCCCCGACTACGCTTCCGTCGGCGCGCTGACCGGCGTAAAGCCGGAGGGCGAGGACGTGGAAGGCTGGAAAGTGGAAGGGGCCTATGAGACTCATGTGGCCCAGTACATGGCCGCCCTTCGGCCGAAAATGCTCTCTTTCGACTACTATCCCCTGTACACCGACCGCACGGACGCGGCGGGCTTTATGAACAACATGCGGGTTATCGCCGACGCGGCGAAAGCCTACAACGTGCCTTTCCACGGCTTTTTGCAGGCCGTCAGCTGGCACGGGCATCGTGTGCCGACGCGGGAGGAATACCGCTGGATGGCCCACTGCCACTTTGTCCACGGCGCTAAGCTGCTCTCTTACTTCTTCTATTGGGCGCCCTACATAGACGGCGGGCCGGAGGGCTTTACCAGCGCGCTGGTGGACTTCGACGGCAATAAAACGCCGCTGTACGAGCAGGCCAAAGCGGTCAACGCCGAGATTTTCGCCATGGCGCCGGCGTTCCTCGCCTTCGACCACCGCACGTTTATGACGGCGGGCTTTACTAGAGAGGAACTCAAAGCTATGTGGATGGACGACGCGGTGCCCGTTTTCGACGGGGTTAGCCTTTCTGGCGAAGGAAAAATTGTCGCCGGCTGCTTTGACAAGGGCGATTTGGCGGGGTTTTATGTGCTGAACTTCGATTTTACCGCCCCCGCCGAAGCACATCTTTCCATAGACGGCAGCCGTCCGTACGAAATCTGGGCCAAAGACGGGCTTCGCGCCCGCGCCAGCGGCACGGAAGTCAACCTGCGCCTTGGCCCTGGCGAAGCGGAGTTTGTCGTAGTGGCGTAACAATGAAATGGAAAACGGCATGGCTGTTTCGCCATGCCGTTTTGGTTTCTATAACGATTTACGTGGGGTTCAAGGCTACAGCCTTGCCGGACGAGGCCGCACGGGGCAATCGCGCTGTGGGTTTTGGCAAGACATCGGCGGAATGACTTTAGCAAGGCAGCATAGCCGTAAATCCGAAACCGCGCTCAAAACCGACGCTTACCAGACGCCGTCTACCCGTTGGTTTTGCACAGGCTGGTTTGCCCATCAATCAAAACTTGCGAAAGAACACTTAACATGCAAAGCCCCATAGGTTGTAAGGAACCCC
>JAKPBM010000186.1 GCA_029778935.1 Bacillota bacterium
TCCGTTGGGGATAAGGAATTTCCCATGATATTATAGCGTTTTTGGGCGGCTTGTTCAAGTAAAGGGCGGAAAGTTCTTTTCTGTAACCGTTTTATCCATACTGTTTCCGTTGTTTGCCCGTTTTGTAACCCCCAAACGATTGAAAAATCGCCTTACTTGTGCTATGCTAATCAAAAACTAGCGCAAAGGGTAGGATTGAAATGGAGGACAAAAACGTAAAGATTCCCGGTCAGCTTTCGTTCGACAACCTGACCATGTACTCGGTCAAGGACCGCCACAACCTGGTTCGCATCGACAACCTGATGAATGTGGACGATCCCGTCGAACCCTTTGACCATCCCGATTTTCAGGAACTCTGCGACCGCATTCTGGCCGCCCGCAAAGCTGGCGCGCCCGTCATCATGTCCATCGGCGCTCATGTAATTAAAAATAACCTTTCCCGCTATCTCATCGCGCTGATGAAGGACGGATACATCACCCACCTGTCCGGCAACGGCGCCTGCAGCATCCACGACTTTGAGCTTGCCTACAACGGCGGCACTTCCGAAGACGTCCCCACCGCCATTGAGGACGGCTCTTTCGGCATGTGGGAGGAAACCGGCCGCTGGATGAACGAAGCCATCCAGGAAGGCGCCCGGCGCGACCTTGGCTACGGCGAAGCACTGGCCGTTTACATTGACGAACATCCCGAACGCTTCCCCTACAAAGACGATTGTGTTTTGTACCAGGCTTGGAAGCTGGGTATTCCCGCTACATACCACATTGCCCTCGGCACCGACATTATCCACCAGCACCCGATTGTGGACTTCGGCGCCATCGGCAAAACCTCCGGCATCGACTTCCACAAGATGTGCTACTCCGTGTCCCGGCTGGACAACGGCGTGTTCATGAACTTCGGCTCGGGTGTTATCGGCCCGGAAGTGTTCCTGAAAGCCCTGTCCATCTCCCGCAATCTGGGCTATCCGACGTTTAAGATTACCACCGCCAACTTCGACCTTATCAACCTGGGCGACTACCGCTCTAAAATCGGCTACGACGACCCGCACTACTACTACCGGCCCAGAAAGAACATCGTCAACCGTCCGACGAGCCAGGGCGGCAAAGGCTGGCACTTCTGCGTAGACCACAAGATTTCCATCCCCAACCTGTATAAGACGCTCAAAGCCAGAGACGGCAAGTAAGCCCCTTTCGGCGAAAGGAAGGCACCTATGGGATACACAAAAGCTTATACCCCCGAAGATTTAAACAACCATTATTATACGAAATACCCCGAGCTTCTGCCGCTGAAACCGAAGATTGACGCGGCGGTGGACGCCATTGTCGCATGCTATCAAAACGGCGGCACGGTATTCTGCTGCGGCAACGGCGGCTCCAGCGCCGACTCGGCCCATATCGTCGGCGAGCTGTTAAAAGGCTTCTTGGCCCGCCGGCCCCTTTCCGACGCGGAAAAAGAGGCCTTCGCCAAGTACGGCGAGCTGGGCAGCCTGATGGCGGAAAAGATGCAGGGGTCCCTGGCGGCTGTCGATTTGACGACGCAGCAGTCGATTCTCTCCGCCGTCGCCAACGACAACGACCCGCTGACGATGTACGCCCAGCAGCTTTGGGGTCTTGGCAAAAAAGGCGACGTGTTAATCGGCATGTCCACCTCGGGCAACGCCAAAAACGTCCTCTGCGCCGGTTTTGCCGCCAAAGAAAAGGGCATCACCACCATCGCCCTGACCGGCGAAGGCGGCGGGCAGATGGGGCAGTATTTTGACATCGTCATCAACGCCCCATCCTCCTGGACGCCGGAAGTGCAGGAATACCACATCGCTATCTATCACCTTATTTGCGCGCTGGTGGAAGCGGCGCTGTTTCCGGAAAAGTAAGCCATGAAACTGGGCATCTTCAGCCAGCCGCCGCATATCCAAAGCTTTTTTGCCGCCGTCGACTTTGCCAAGGAACACGGCCTGGCCGGCATCGAGCCTTACCCTGCCTTCGAGTTTGCCCATCCGGACAAAACCACCCTTTCCGAAGCAGAACGGCTTGCCGCCTATGCAAAGGAAAACGGCATCGCCCTTCCCTGTTTTTCCGCGGGGGCGGACATCGTTTCGGAATCCCGCCGAAGGGAAAGCATTGAAAAGCTTAAGCGCTGCGCCGAACTGGCCGCCGCCATGGGCATCCCCTTCTTGCACCACACCGTTCTTCCCTCCCTGTCCTTTACC
>JAKPBM010000187.1 GCA_029778935.1 Bacillota bacterium
GTACGCTCGTACAGCTCTTTTTTCGGGACGATTTCCCACACCCGCTCCATCTCGTCGCTGGTGATGGTGTCCCGGTAATAAAGGGGGTTGTTAATCATCTGCCCGTTTTCGTCCAGCAAGGCAAAGTCCACGCCCCAGGTGTCGACGCCGATGGACGCGATGTCCCTGTGGCCTTCCCGGGCGGCTTTGACCATGCCCTGCTTTAACTCGTGGAACAGGCGCAAAACGTCCCAGTAGTAGTGGCCGAAGGCGTAAACCGGGTCGTTGGGAAAGCGGTGGACTTCGGAGATGGAGAGCTTCTCCCCGTCAAACCGGCCTAAAATGCCGCGGCCGCTGGAGGCTCCGTAGTCGAAGGTTAGCAGTTTTCTTTCCATGCGTATCCTCCTTATCGCGCCAAACCTTTGTAATAGGCTAACTTTTCGGAGAGTCCGGGCCTGTCTGCTCTGTCCTTCGGCCCGAACATGGCGTTGGAAACGTCTTTTTCCGCCGCTTTTTCCGAGCCGATTAAGGCCCAGGCGGCGTCCACGAGGTTGGCAAACTCGGGGTCCCGCGCCGCGTAGCAGATAAAGTTCTGCCGCGGGGAGTTAATGTCCTCGCCGCTGATTTGCAGAAGGCCTTTGGCTTCGCAGAGCCG
Organism: Bacillota bacterium; assembly: GCA_029778935.1. Taxonomy (GTDB): domain Bacteria; phylum Bacillota; class Clostridia; order Oscillospirales; family QAMX01; genus DUUG01. The sequence goes on from JAKPBM010000187.1 coordinate 635, forward strand.
TTTTAAGCGGGCCAGCTGGGCTTTCGTGTTGCGGGAGGGCATGTAGGTGACGGCCTGGAAGCCCGTTTCGGCGAGATACTCCACCAGTTCCTCCAAATCGGAGTCCTCAAAAGCCTGCTGCCGCTTGTCGCCGGTGACCGAGTCGGTCACATCGCCCAAATAGGCATAGGCGGCGATGGCCCCGGAAGCGTTGGCCAGGGCGATGGCCTCTTTGGCCGAAAGCAGTTCTTCTTTCGCGTCCACGTAGAAGGACGCCACCAGCTCGCCTTTTAGCGCCCCCAGAAGGTCGTAGGCGTAGTGGGGGCTGTCCACGTCGGAGAGCCACCTGCGGTTTTTCTCACTGACGGGAATGGAAAGCCGCTCCAGGGCTTTCAGAATCGGCTCGCCTTTGCCGAATTTTCCGATAAGTTTTTGCGACAGGGCGTACAGCAGGTGCCGCTCTGTCACGCTTCCGCCCTCATGGGCCTTGGAAAGGGGCAAAACGTCCTTGTCGTAGGAAAGCTCGATTTCCAAAGGCTTTATGATTTCGTTCAGCCGTTCGACCATTTTCCGGTTGCGCAGACCCCGATAGTGTGCCACTTTTTTCAGGGCTTCGGCAACCGTCCCCTGCCCCGCTTTGGGCAGGGCATGCAGGGCGATGTACGCCACGCCGTCCTGGTCGGGGTTGTTGACCCGTCGGTTGGAAAACGGCGAATCGGCAAAAGACACGCGGATTTCCAGCCCGCAGGTCACGGGCAGATTGGCAATCTCGCCGGCTTTGCGGAACTCGTCCAGCCCGGCCACCGAGTCGTGGTCCATAATCCCCGCCGTGGCCAGCCCCGCCTTCCGCGCGTAGTACACGGCGGCGGAAGGCGAATAAGGCGAGAAGGAATAGAAGGTGTGGATGTGATTGTTGACGTCTTCGGAGGGTGTATAGCCTTCCGCTTTACACAGCTCCGCCAGGGCCGAAAGGCGCTCGTTCACGTCCGGATGATTCAGTTTCTGCAACAGCGCTTGCATACCGGGCCCCTTTCCGCTATTTCAGCATGTTCTGCCCGCCGGTCACCGGCACGGCCTGGCCGGTTTCGTAGTTCTGCTCCACGATGTAGAACAGGGCCTTCGCCACGTCGTCCACGGTGCAGCCCCGTTTCATGGGCACCTTGGCCTCGTAGGCTTTGCGCACGTCCTCCACCGTTTTCGCCCCCGGCACCTTGCCGGCCCGCAGATATTGGACAAAGAGGCCCTTTTCCGGATCGCTCCATAAGGGTCCGTCAAACAGGTTGCCCGGGCAGATGGCGTTGACTTTTACGTTATATTCCACCAGCTCCAAAGCAAAAGACTGCACTAAACCGATGCCGCCGAACTTGCCGCCGGCGTAGGCGAAGTTTTTGTTGGAGCCGGACAGGCCGGACTTGGAGTTGATCTGGACTATGTCAAAGAACTTGCCGGGCGCGTATTTGTGCTCGATTTTCATGCTGCGGGAGGCGTACTTGGTGCAGAGGAAGAAGGCGGAGTAGTTGACCCTGGTCATCAGCTCAAAGGTCTGGTAGTCCATATCCTCCAGCCCGCCGGAGCGCAAAATGCCGGCGTTGCTTACGAACACGTCGATGCCGCCGTAGAGGCAAACAGTCTTTTCACAAAGGGCCCTGACGGAGTCCTCGTCCGCCACGTTGCAGGCAACGGCCACGGCGCGGCCCTTGCCGTAGGTTCCGCAAAGCTCGGCGGCCAAAGCATTCGCTTTTTCAAAGTTCAAATCCGCCAGTACGCAGTAGGCGCCTTCTTTGGCGGCCGCCCGGGCCAGCCCTTCGCCAAAGCCCTGGGCGCCGCCGGTGATAACCGTCACCTTGTTGGCCATGCGGCCTTCCGAACGGGCGGCGGACACGCTTTTTCTGTACTTCTCCACTTCCCAGCCGCGGATGAAGGCCAGCAGCCCGTCGCCCATAAATCGGTAGCCGCCGAATCTCTCTGTAAAGGCAGAAATCTTTGCAGCGTC
>JAKPBM010000240.1 GCA_029778935.1 Bacillota bacterium
TACGGCGTGGCGGCCCACTGGAAGTACAAGGAAGGGCTGGCCGGCGGCGACGCCGGTTACGACACCAAGCTGGAATGGATCCGCAAAATGCTGGAAAACCAGCAGGACGCCGACGCGGAAGACTTCCTTTCCAACTTCAAAATCGATATGTTCGCCGACGAGGTGTACGTGTTTACGCCCAAAGGCGACGTAATCAACCTGCCCGCGGGGGCCACGCCCATCGACTTTGCCTACGCCATCCACTCGGAAGTGGGCAACCGCATGGTGGGCGCGAAAGTCAACGGCCGCATCATCCCCATCGACGCGGAGCTGCAAAACGGCGACATCGTGGAAGTGCTCACGTCGAAAACTTCCCACGGGCCCAGCCGCGACTGGCTGAAGCTGGCCAAGACCAGCGAAGCAAGGTCGAAAATCAAGCAGTGGTTTAAAAAGGAAAAACGGGAAGAGAATATACAGCAGGGCCGGGAAGCTTTGGAGAAAGAACTGCGCCGCAACGGCATCGACACGGCGGTGCTGGAAAAAGAGGACATCGTCGGCCCCGTCATGCGGAAGCTCTCCTTCCACACGCTGGAGGAGATGCTGGCCGGCATCGGCTACGGCGGCGTGGCCGTGGCCAGGGTGGTCAACCGCATCAAGGAAGAGTGCGCCCGGCGCACAAGGGAGATGGGCGGCGCCGACGAAACGCTGCTTTTGAACGTCAAACCGGCGAAAAAGTCCCAAAGCGGCGTCATCGTCGAGGGCATGGACTCGGTGCTCGTCAAGTTCGCCCGCTGCTGCACGCCCGTACCCGGCGACAGCATTACGGGCTTTGTGACCAGGGGTTACGGCGTCTCCGTCCACTGCATCGACTGCGCCAACGTCCGGGCGCTGGAAAAAGGGCAGGACACGAGCAACCGGTTTGTGCCCGTTTCCTGGGCGGACGAGGTCGAAACCACCTACGAAGCCGTCATCCAGGTGCTGGCCAGGGACCGGGTGGCGCTCATTGCCGACCTGACCGTCCAGCTGGCGGGAATGCACATCCCGCTCCACGGCCTGCAGACCAAGGACTTGGGCCGCGGCGAAGTCATGGTGCAGCTCACCATCAGCGTCACGGGCAAAAGCCATCTGGATTCGGTCTGCATGCGCCTAAGAAAAATCAGCGGCATTCACAGTATCGAGCGGGCGGGCACGTCCAGCCTGCCGCGGCTCTAGGAGGATTTTACAGGCGATGACCGTTTGTGTACAGCGGGTCCTGTCCGCTTCCGTCGCCGTGGACGGCGAAGTCCGCGCGTCCATTGATAGGGGTTTACTCATCCTGCTCGGCGTAGAGCAGGGGGACACGGAGGAAAACGCCAAATTCTTGGCGCGAAAGTGTACGGGGCTTCGGATTTTTGAAGACGAAAACGGGAAAATGAACCGCTCGCTTTCGGAAGTGGGCGGAAAACTGCTGGTGGTATCCAACTTCACCCTCTGCGGCGACTGGGCGAAGGGCCGAAGGCCCTCGTTTACCCGGGCGGAAGCGCCGGAGCGGGCGAAGGAACTGTGCGACGTGTTCGTTGAGGCCTGCCGGGAAGAAGGGTTTGCAGTGGAAACGGGCGTGTTCGGGGCGGACATGAAGGTGTCTTTGGTCAACGACGGCCCGGTGACGCTGCTCATGGACACCAATCAGCTATAAAAACGGAACGGGAAGGGGTGCGCCTATGGAAGTGAAAACGATCGTCGTCGGCCGGGGGAGGACCAACGCCTACGTGGTCTACGACCCGGGCTCAAAAGAGGCCTCCGTCATCGACCCGGGGGCGGACGCGCAGGCCATCATCCGGTTTATCGAGGAGAACAGTCTGCAGGTGAAGAACATCTTCCTTACCCACGGCCATTACGACCATATCATGGCCGTCCAGCAGGTGAAAGAGCACACAAAGGCCCGGGTCGTCATCCACATGTACGACGCCGAGTGCCTGGAAAACGCCCACAAGGCCCTCTACCTCTCCATCCATGCGGAACCCTTCCGCAGCTGCAAGGCGGACATCACCCTTTCCGGCGGAGAGCGCACCATCTTCGGCGGCAAGGAGGCCCGTTTCCTCCACACGCCGGGGCACACGCCGGGCTCCATGTGCATTTTTATCGAAAACATGATGTTCTCCGGCGACACGCTGTTTGCCGGGGACACGGGCCGCGTCGACCTTCCCGGCGGCGACCCGTACGCCATGCGCAGATCCCTACGGGAGATATACTACATGAGCGGGGATTATATCGTGTTCCCCGGCCACGGGGAGCCTACCACGTTGGGGATTGAGCGGGAAATGAACACCGAGCTGCGCCAGGCAGCCGGCATAAGGGATGAATAAAGCGATTCATGCGGATTTTTCTGACAAACCACAGCTTTCTCTTTGACATAGAGCAGACGGCGCTCATGCTGCTGCCCAGCGCCGAGCCGCGGGCCGAAATCGGCCCGGTGGACGAAGCGGTGCCGGCTTCGGGCGAAGACTACGGCGCGTCGTCCATCGAAGTGACACCTCAGTGCGTTGCGGCGTCGTTTTTCCTGCGCCTGGGCGGAAAATGCGCGGAAAAAGTCTGCCGATACGAATTCTCCGGTGAAAACGAGGAAAAGCGGCAATCCGAAATCCGCCATCTGGCGCGGCGTGCCGCTTTTTTAGCCATTACGGAGCTGACCGGCGAAAACCCCGCCTGGGGCGTGCTGTCCGGCGTGCGTCCGGCCAAGCTGGCCCGTGCGCTGCTGGAGGAAATGCCCGCAGAAGAGGCGGAAAAAGCGCTGACCGGCCGCTTTTTTGTAAAGCCTGAAAAGGCAAAACTGGCCGTTGATTTGGCGAAAATCGCCATGGAGGCAGAGTATGACACCGGCCCCAAAGACGCGGCGGTGTACGTGGGCGTGCCGTTTTGCCCGACCCGCTGCGCCTACTGCTCTTTCATCGGGCCGATGGCGGCGGGGCCGAACAGTGTGAAGCTTTCGGCGTACCTTACCGATTTGCGCCGGGAAATCGCCGCCACCGGCGAAGCCCTTGCCGCCGGCGGGGCGAACGTGCGCGCTTTGTACGTCGGAGGCGGCACGCCGACGGTGTTCTCCGCCGAGCAGCTGGCTTTGCTGCTGGAAGCGGTGAAAACGAACATGCCTCTTGCGCCCGCCTGTGAAATCACCGTCGAAGCCGGCCGGCCGGACACAATTACGGCGGAGAAGGTTTCCGCGCTGGTACAATACGGCGTCAACCGCGTAAGCGTCAATCCCCAGAGCTTTTCCGACGAAGTCTTACAAGCCGCCGGAAGAAGGCACACGGCGGAGGAAGCCATAGAAGCCTTTGCGCTGGTGCGCAAGGTAGGGCCGAACCTCGCTGTTAACATGGACTTTATCGCCGGTTTGCCCAAGGATACGCCGGAGGGCTTTGTAAAAAGCATCGAAACGGCCGTTTCCCTACGGCCGGAAAACATCACCGTCCACACCCTGGCCATCAAAAAAGGCGCCCAGCTGGCCGAATCCCGCCAGCAGGAGGCAAGGGAAACCCTTTCGGCCATGCTTTCCGCCGGCCAGGCCATATTACAGCGGGAAGGGTACCGGCCCTACTACCTCTACCGGCAGAAGTACATGGGCGGCAGCTTTGAAAACGTCGGATACGAGCGGGGCGGCACCCCCTGCCTCTATAACATTTACATGATGGAGGAAGTGCTGCCCGTGGTAGCCTGCGGCGCGGGGGCGGCGACGAAGCTGGTTTCCAAATCCCGCCGGTTTGAACGCATAATTCACCCCAAGTATGCCGAAGATTATAGTCAGAAATTAGAAGAAATCCTTGCAAAAAAGGCAGACCTGACCGCCTTTTTCCAAAGCAGACCTTGTAATGCCCCGTAAAAGGGTGCTATAATGGAAAATAACGGAAAGCAAACCCGTAACCAGCGAGTGGGAAGGAGTGATTGCCGGATGAAAACGGACGACATTCTTGCGAAAGTAAAAGCAACGGCGACACAGGCCGGGCAGGCGGCCGTCAAAGCGGCCGACAAGGCGGCCAAAACGGCGGAACGCCTCGTGGAGACGACCAAGCTGCAGTACCAGATTTACGAACTGAAAGGCGAAATCGACGGCCTGTACAAGGAAGTCGGCAAATTAATGCACGCCGCTCACCGGAACAAGCCGGTGGAGGACAGCAAGCTCGACGAGATGCTTTCGGAAATTGACCGAAAGCTGGAAGCCTTAGACGAGCTGCAGGAGAGAAAGGCCCGCTCGAAAAACCGCAAGTATTGCCGGGCCTGTGGCAACTCCTCCGAGCCGGAGGCGGTCTACTGCGGCCACTGCGGCGCGCCCTTTGAGGCGGAAGAAAAAACGGAAGTAAACACAGACCCAACGGAAGCCGAAACGGAGCCGAAAACCGAAGGCACCCAGGCGAGCGAATAGTATAGCGGCAAGGCGGCAAAGGCGGGCATGGCGTTCCGCAAAGCCGCCTTGTTTTTCCGTGGAATAGGCGCGGGACGGGGCGAAACGGCCTTCCGGCGTATGCAGGCTGGGGCCGGCGGCGTGTAAAACAGAACGCCCCGGGCTTGATTTTGGTTTCCCGTCCACAGCGGTTCCTGGAGTTTTGCCCGCAAGACCGTTGGGCCGGGAATAAAATCCGCAGACAAGCGCGCGGTAGTTAGGCGCGGGGCAGGGAAACGGCGCGTGCGGATGCGGCAACGGCGGACAAGCCGAAAGCGAGAGCGCAGAGAAGCGCCGTAAGCATAGAAATACCGGACGCAGGGACGCGGCGGTCACTGAAAAGCGCCGGACAGGGAAACGCCGTGCGCAAAGAAGCGGCGTCATTATGGAAAAAGCCTGCCGTGAAGAAGCGAAGGTCAAAAAGAAAAAGACCTCGTTGTAAACACATGCATCCGGCAGACGCAGGAAGCAGACTAAGGATTCCGCGCCATTGCGAGTGCCTTCAACCGGGTAAATATATTTGCTTACCATGGAGGAAGCCGTGTTTTTCACGGCGGGAAACCATCTTGCGCGACGGAAAACCGGTGTGATTGCTGCAGATATTGGATTTCGGGCGTGAGATACGATTTCCGGTTATTGCGGGGTAAGATTCTTCGTCAAGCCGTTCCGGTTCTTTGACGCCCCGTTTCCCCCTGTTGGGTAACAGGCTTACAGGCGCCCTGCCCCCAATCTGATACACAATCCAATGGAACATACCCCGACACACGTGCCTGCCCGCTCAAACGCCGGGCGGGCGTTGCAACTTCGGCAAGTCTAGGAGGAAAGACACATGGACAAGAAAACCGTGCTGGAAGCGGGCGTGCGGGCCATACAGGAAGCGGCTCCCGATTTCGCCCCCGATTTGGCGATCATACTCGGCTCGGGGCTGGGGAGCCTGGCCGACCGGGTGGAAAAAGTGGCCGTGCTGCCGTACGACCAGATCCCCGGCTTTAAGCCGTCCACGGCGCCTTACCACGCCGGGCGGCTCATCTTAGGGCGGCTGGCGGGCAAAAATGTGGCCGTCATGCAAGGGCGGCTCCACTACTACGAAGGCTACACCATGAGCGAAGTGACGGACCCCATCCGCATTATAGCCCTCTGGGGTGTCAAGCGCATTATCCTCACCAACGCCGCCGGCGGCGTCAACCAGACCTTCGCCCGGGGTGATTTGATGCTGATTACCGACCACATCAAGCTCTTTACCGAAAGCCCCGCCAGAGGCAAGGAAAACCACCTTTTCGGCCCCCGCTTTTTTGACATGACGGAGACATATTCCGTTTCCATGGGCCATGTGCTGCGCAAGGCCGCAAGGAAACAGGGGATCCACCTTCGGGAAGGCGTGTATATGTTCTTCCCCGGGCCTCAGTACGAAACGCCGGCGGAAATCCGCATGGCGCGGGTGCTGGGCGCCGACGCCGTAGGCATGTCTACGGTGCCGGAAGCCATCGTGGCGCGGCAGATGGGGCTGAAAACTTTGGGCGTTTCGCTGATTTCCAACCTTGCCGCCGGCATGCCCGGGCAGACCCAGATTACCGAGGAAGAAGTGGCGGAAACCGGCGCCGCCGCGGCGGAACGGTTCTGCGCCCTGATTGAGACGGCGGTCGAGCTGCTTCCGCCGGCCGGAACGGAGGAATAGCATGAGCGTTCTTTTCAAAGACTTTGCCGTACTTACCATGGCACGGGAAGGGTTTTTGCCCAAGGCTTGCGTGCTGGTGGAAAACGGGAAGATAACTTACGTGGGCGAAAGCCTTCCGCAAGGGAAAACCGCGGACAGGGTCATCTCCGGCCAAGGGAAACTGCTGCTTCCGGGGCTTATTAACGCCCATACCCACCTGCCCATGGCGGCCCTGCGTGGCTACGCCGACGACTACCCTTTGCAGACCTGGCTGTTCGAGCACATCTTCCCCGTGGAGGACAGGCTGGACGAGCGGTGCGTGGAAATCTGCGCGAAAATGGGCATCGCCGAGGCCCTTGCTTTTGGCACCACGTCCGTTTCGGATATGTACTTCTTCTGCGACGGCATCGCGCGGGCCGTGGCCGAAACGGGCATCCGGGCCAACCTCTCCCGGGCGGTGACCTGGGACCAAAGCGAGCCGTTTACCAAGGCCAACCCCCGCTTTGCCGAGGCCGTTTCCCTCTATGAAACCTGGCACAACGCATGCAACGGCCGCATTAAGGTGGACGCGTCGGTCCACGCCGAGTACACTTCCGCTTTTGACGCATGGAAACTGGTGGCGGACTTTGCGGCGGAAACGGGATTAGGCATCCACATCCACCTTTCGGAAACCCGGGCGGAACACGAAAACTGCGTGGCCAAGTACGGCAAGACCCCCGCTTTTGTGCTGGACGAAGCGGGGCTGCTGACCAGCCGCACGCTGGCGGCCCACTGCGTGTTCCTGACCGACGAAGACATTGCGCTGCTAGCTAAGCGGGGCGTTTCCATCGCCCACAACCCTGTATCCAACCTGAAACTGGGCAGCGGTATCGCCCCGGTGGCAAAGTTCCTGTCCGCCGGCGTCAACGTGGCGCTGGGCACCGACGGCGTGGCCAGCAACAATAATCTCGACCTGTTCGAGGAAATCAAACTCGCCGCCCTGTTGCAAAAGGGCGTTCACTACGACGCCGCCCTTGTCCCTGCCGAAACGGCGCTGGCCATGGCCACAGTTAACGGCGCCAAAGCCCAGGGCCGGGAAGGGC
>JAKPBM010000241.1 GCA_029778935.1 Bacillota bacterium
AATGCTTGTTGCGGGAGTAGTAAATCTCCTCCACGGAGCCGCCGCTGCCGGAAATCAGCGTCTGGCGGATGTTATAGACGGTAAAGCCCTCGTAATCCTTCGGCCGGGCGTTCGTCCATTCGCCCGCTTTGCCTTCCTCCGCCGCTACATCCACCAGCTCGCCCCGGTCGGGGTAGGCGCCGGAAAGTGTCTGACGGATATGGCGCACCTTGTAGGCTACGGTCTGGGGAATCCATTTGCCGTAGACGGAAACGTTGTGGTCGGGCATGGTGAAGTCATCGGGCAGGGGGAACATGTATTCTTTGTCCAGGTACCAGCCGGCAAACACGTAGCCCGGGCGCTCCACATCGTCCATCATGGGCGCCATGACGGGGTAGCCGTAGTTCACCGTCAGGATTTCCTGGGCGTAGGCGTCCGTGCTGGTGAAGTACACGTACATGGTGTACCGTTTGATGGCGTACCAGACGGTGACCTTGGTGGAGCCGTCGTAGGCGATGGGCGGAAGTACCTGGTCCGCCGCATAGTACCGGTAGCCTTCGATGGGCGATCCGGCCGGTTCGGCGGGCGAGCCCACGGCACCAAACAGGGTCGTCGTTCTCAGCAGCTTGCCGGAGCCTAATAACCGGTGCTCCACCGTGTAGCTGACGGTTTTCGGCGTCCACTTGGCGTACAGCCGCGTATTGCCCGTAATGGGCATGGAGATGTCGAAAGGCTCGGTCAGCATCTCGTCCAGATACCCGCCGTTAAAGTCGTAGCCGTTGCGCGTGGGCGGTTCGGGCAGCCGCTCCAGCGTGCCGTTGTTGCGGACGGTCACCAGTTCTACGCTGGAGCCGCCGTTGACGTCAAAGACGACCGACGAGAAGTCCTGCTTGTTCTCCCAGTAAATAGTAAAGGTTCTCGAAATGGTTTCGGACGTGCCGGACAGGGGCGAATTGCCCTTCCAGGTGATGGTCATTTCGCTGGTCTGGGTCTGCTCGCCGTTGTCGCGGATGGTAATATGGTTCTTCCGCGGGTCGTAGGAGAAGTTGTCGTTGGACAGCGTCACGGCGAAATACTCCTCGTTCTCCCTGTCTTCGTACCACGTGCTGTCGAAGTTTTTCATCAGCCCGTTTTCGCCGGACTTAAGGTCCATGTAGAACATGTTGAAGATCGTGCCGGAAAGCGGATACTCCTTCACGTTGACGATGGTAACGTCCGGCGCCTGCTCATAGGCAAAGTCGTAGACGTGCTCCTGCCGGCCGACGGTAAGGAACGGCCATTCCTTTTCATACAGGGTCGGGGCGTACTGGTACTTGCCGTTTAAGGCTTCGGCGATAAAGCTGATTTCCAGGTAATACCCAGCTTCCGCCAGCAGCGCGCCGGAATACCCGCTGTCTTTTTCCCACGTGCCGTTTACTTTCCAGTTTTCAATGTGGTAGTAGAAGAATCCCCAGAGCCTTGCGTACACGCCGCCTTCCACCTGCAGGCCGACGCCTGCCAGCTTGGTGGAGAACAGGCCCACCGTGAGCTTGGCCCGGATGCCCGCGCGCAGGCCTAAAGAGCCCATGACGTAGACGTCGAACTGGTAGCCGTTGGTGGCCAAATCGATGGTGCCGCTTTCGGCTTTCCGGGTCTTAATGGAAAGGCTGAAGGTGTGGCGCTTGAAGTTTTCGTAGTGGAACGTCAGGCCCATGGCCACGTTCAGGTTGGCGGAGATCACAAAGTCCACGTCCAGCCCCCAGGCGATTAAGTGGAAGGGGTCCACCGCGCCGTCCAGCGTGACCAGGTCGGCTTTGACCAGGTCGATCCAGGCGTCGTTGGCGTCATCCATGAAATCGGCGTATTTTTCCGCCAAATCGCCGCCGATGCCCCCTTCCAGCTCGGGGAACACCTTCTCGACGGTTTCCATCTTTTCCCTGATGGCGTCGCTGAGGTTGATAATCTTCTTGTGCAGGTCCTTTTCGTTTAGGCCTTTGGGCATGACCATGCCGACGGGGTCCTCATCCTTCGTCAGCGTCGCCAAAGCGGTAATACCCACAGCGGTGTATGTACCCATATCCAGATTGCCGCTGACCTGGTAGTCGGCAATATAGGGGATAATCCACGCCTTTTTCCAAACAGCGCCGCCGGTGACGCTCAGCCCCAGGGCCACTTCCTGCTCAAACAGGGCCGTAAGGGCGATTTCCATCTTGGTTTTGCCGTCTTTGGCCTTAATTTCAAAGGTATAGGTGGCGGCCACTTCCACGTGCAGGCCGATGCCGCCGTAAATCTGATCAAAATGGGCGAGTTTGGGCGTTACGGTCACGCTGAAGCTCTTGTCGTCGGTTTCCTTCTCGACGATGTTGCCCATAAGCTTCATGCCGCCGGATTTTTGGGGCGTACCGTAGTAGATGTTGACGTCGGACAGGGTCAGCCCGTCGCCGAACACTTCCTTCACTTCATCCGTTTCCAAGGACAGCCGGGCAAGCAGCCGCCCCGCATGTTCCAAAAAGTCGCTTTCTTCCAGCTGCCGGATAATGCTGCTTTCGATTGCATCCCGGTTCTCGTCGATGGCCTTCTGAACCTCATCCTCGATCAGGTACTTTTCGTCGTAGAGGTCCATGGCGGCGTAG
>JAKPBM010000299.1 GCA_029778935.1 Bacillota bacterium
GCGAGTAGTGTTGGGATGTATTATGCGGAAAATGCCCGTTGGGCTTGACTTTCGGATGTCGGGCGGGGTACTTCGCAGCAATATAGCTATGCAGCGCATATACCGCTGGACAGACCGGCGGAGTTAGCCGATTTTTCCGTTTGCTCGGGGAACAAGCAGGCTTCTACGCCCCAAAAGCCCGGGCGGAAGTCCTGCCGGAGTTTGGCTTCGTCGAAACAGCCGTATTGGCCGATGAGGAAGTTTTGCATGATGGCCCCCTTCGTTCACGAATAATGGTCTATACGGCAAGGAAAGCGGATCCCTTTAGAGAGCGCGGGCAAACTTGCGCTCCGGAAAACTCCCCCGGCGATGTGAATGGCCCGCTCATCCCCGATGGGGGAAATCCCCATCTTCTCGTAAAACCGGATGGCGCGCTCGTTGGCCGACAGCACCCAAAGGAACGCTCCGACATAACCTTGGGCTTTCAGTTCGTTCAAAGCGGCTTGAAGCAGCCCTTTGCCAACCCCTTGCCGCCAGAAGGCCGGAAAAACGTAGATGGCGCGGAGTTCGCCGACGTGTACCGCCGCCTGTTCCCGCGGCGGGCCGAAGTTGACGACGCCGACCACTTGCCCGTTCGCTTCCGCCACGAGATTTTGCGCAGGGTCGGCATGGGCGGGGGCGCAGCTTTCGTCAGTCAGCGAATCTAAGAATTTCGCCGGGAACATGCCGGCGTAGGCGCTTTTCCAGGCCCGGCAGTAGACTTGTCCCAAAGCTTGCCTGTCTTAATCCGACGCTTGCCGTATAAGCATACGGCCCCTTCCTTTTGGAATTAGTGTAGCGCAAGGGGACACGGCAGACAAGGGACGTCCAAAATCAGGAACTATTCCTAATTTTAGCAGAGAGGGGAAAATTTTTCCATCCCTCTTGACGAACACAATACCGCTCGTTATAATACAATACAATTAAGCAATGGCGCTATGGACAGAAGGTCCACAGCGCCTTTTTCGTTTGGGAGAGAGGGTGAGGTGTATGAAAGTGCAAACGCCTGCCTTGCTTAGGCAGGGGCCGTTACAACGCCGGGCCGGGGAGAATCCGAAGCTACATAGAGAAACCTTAGATAAAAACTTGAAAACGTCCGCACAATGGCGTGTGTTTTAATAGGGCACCAGGTGTCCGGAAAACACACGCCTTCGTTTTTTAAAGGAGGGAATTTTGCGTGGATACTGTGATGATCTTTGACACTTTGTGGGTTTTGGTGGCGGCCGTGCTCGTGTTCTTTATGAACTTAGGGTTTGCGGCGGTGGAATCGGGCTTTGCCCGGTCGAAAAACGCGGTCAACATCCTTTCGAAAAACTTTATCGTGTTCGCCGTGTCGTCCCTGGGCTTAATGCTGCTGGGCTGGGGGCTGATGTTCGGCGGCGACCACCCCGTTCTCGGCACGCAAAAGCTGTTTTTGCTCGGGACCGACCTCAGCTACTACAACGATACGCTGACGTCCACCGTGCCCTTCTGGGCGAAGTTCTTCTTCCAGCTGGTGTTCTGCGGCACGGCGGCGACGATTGTATCCGGCGCCGTGGCGGAGCGGGTGAAGTACATCTCCTTCATCCTGTTCTCCTTTGTGCTGACGCTGGTGATTTACCCCATCGTCGGCCACTGGATCTGGGGCGGCGGCTGGCTGTCCAATTTGGGATTTATGGACTTTGCCGGCGACACGGTCGTCCACTCGGTAGGCGGCTGGGCGGCGCTGGCCGGCGCGATTCTGCTGGGACCCCGGTACGGCAAGTACGGCAAGGACGGCAAGCCCAAGGCCATCCCCGGCCACAGCATGTCGCTGGCGGTCATCGGCCTGTTTGTGCTCTGGCTCGGCTGGTTCGGGTTTAACCCCGGCTCGACCATGAGCTTCCAGAACCCCGCCGACGTGGCCCACATCGTGATGACCACCAACACCGCCGCCATTGCGGCCGTGCTCACCGCCACCGCCACATCGTGGATTGTCATCGGCAAGCCCGACCTGGGCATGACTATCAACGGCTGTCTGGCCGGTTTGGTGGGCATTACGGGCGCCTGCGCCTATGTGAGCGTGACCAGCTCGCTGATTATCGGCGCGGTGGCCGGCGTGATTGTGGTTCTATCCGTGCTGTTCTTTGACCGGATTAAGGTTGACGACCCCGTCGGGGCCACGTCGGTGCATCTGGTCTGCGGCGTGTTCGGCACCCTTTGCGTGGGGCTGTTCGCGCAGGAGGGCGTTACGAGCCTGTCGACGGTCAACGGCTTGTTCTTCGGCGGCGGCGCGTCGCTTTTAGGCGTGCAGCTGCTGGGCGTTGTGGCGGTGGGAGCGTTTGTGTTCGCCGCGTCGGCGCTGGTCTGGCTGGGGCTGAAGAAAACCGTGGGAATCCGCGTGAGCCTGCAGGAGGAAATCGAAGGTTTGGACATCGGCGAGCACGGCAACAGCGCCTACCCCGACTTTGCCATCGTGGCGCCGATTCTGGAAACGGGCGAAAGCGACGGCGTGGCTGTTGCCGCGACGGAAGCGCCGGAGGACGCCGGCCTGGTTCCGCCGGAGAAGGCCGTGCCTGTGGTGAACCAGTCGCACCCGGGCGCCAAGATGACGAAAGTCACGGTGATTACCAATCAGGAAAAGCTGGCCCATCTGCAAACGGAGCTGGACAAAATCGGCATTACCGGCATGACGGTGACAAACGTGCTGGGCTACGGCCTGCAAAAGGGGCATACGGAATACTTCCGCGGCGCGCCGGTCAAGACCAGGCTGCTGCCGAAGGTGCAGGTGGACATCGTCGTCTGCAAGATTCCGGTGAAGACGGTGGTGGACACGGTCAAAAACGCCCTGTATTCGGGCCAGATGGGAGACGGCAAGATCTTTATCTACGACGTGGAGAACGTCATCCGCGTCCGCACGGGCGAGGAGGGCTACGACGCCCTGCAGGACAAGGAAAAGGAAAAAGCGCGCGCCACCCTGTAGCAGGTAGGGGGTTTGCACATATACGGCAAAGCATGGAACGGAAACGTTCCATGCTTTGCTGTATAATTAGCGGCTTTTTAGTGCAGATATTATGTCATCCTTTAATGTCTTGCCTGAAATGGTGTTAAAATGATCGAAAATATAAACCTGGTTTCCGTCGAGGTAGTTGGCTGTTCTTATAGCCGCCTTAGTTAATGAAATTAAGGAAGACTCAATATTATTCATATTGACATTTACATCTGCATTAATTTTAGCATCATAGTTATTTGGAAATGTTATTGTTCTAGTATACTTAACTTTTTTCTTTCTCCCATATTTTTGGTATGTTACATCGACAGTTACTATGGGGAAATAAGTATGAGTTACGTTATCACCTGAAGTTGCAATGCGTCCCTGCAT
>JAKPBM010000310.1 GCA_029778935.1 Bacillota bacterium
TGACGGCCATGTTTATTATGAGCTGGCAGCTCACGCTGATGACGCTGATACTGATTCCCATTGTGCTGTTTGCCTTTGTGGTGCTGGATAAGCTGTATCACCGGCTGCACCACAAGAGCTGGGTGTTAAACGCCAGAATGTCCTCCATCGTAAGCGACAACATCAACGGCCAGCGGATTATCAAGGCTTTCTCCAAGGAAGAGGAGGAAGCTGAGCGGTTCGGCAAAGTCAGCGGCCAGGTCATGCGGCAGCAAATCAAGGCCGACAGCACGACCTACACCGTGTACCCCCTGGTCTACTATGTGATTTATGCGGTCAACACGATGATCATCGCCATCGGCGGCATCATGGTGGTGCAGGGCAGGCTCACGCTGGGTACCCTGCTGACCTTCGCCATCTATTTGAACATGCTTCAGGGGCCGCTGGACTTTTTGTCCTGGGTGTCCAACTGGTGGGCCCGGTGCGTCGACTCGGCCCAGCGGATTTTTGAGATTATCGACACGGAGCCGGACGTAAAGGAAAAGGAAAACCCCGTCATACTGCCTGAAATCAGGGGCGAAATCGAAATATCCGAGCTGGAGTTCGAGTATGAGCCGGCGCGGCCGGTCATCAAGAAGCTGGATTTGAAGGTGGAAGCGGGGCAGATGCTGGGCATCGTCGGCAAAACCGGCGCCGGCAAAACCACGATTGCCAACCTCATCGCCCGGCTGTATGACGCCAAGGCCGGCTCTATCAAAATCGACGGCGTGGACGTAAGGGATTTGTCGCTGGCCCAGCTTCGGGCCAACATCGGCCTGGTTTCCCAGGACATCTATCTGTTCATGGGCACCATCGCCGACAACATCCGCTACGCCAAGCCGGAGGCCACCATGGAAGAAGTCATCGCGGCGGCCAAAGCGGCCAGCGCCCACGACTTCATCATGCGGCTGCCCGACGGGTATGAAACCCGCATCGGCGCCGGCGGGCAGGACCTCTCCGGCGGCGAGCGGCAGCGGCTTTCCATCGCCCGGACGATTATCCAAAACCCGAAGATTTTGATACTCGACGAAGCGACCGCCGCCATGGACACGGAGACGGAGCGGAACATCCAGGAAGCTCTCTCCCGCCTGCAAAAGGGCCGCACCACCCTGGCCATCGCCCACCGCCTGTCTACTTTGCGGGACGCGGACGTGCTGGCTGTCATCGAGGACGGCCAGGTGGTGGAGTTCGGCACCTATCTGGAGCTTATGCGCAAGAAGGGCAAGTACTTCAAGCTCTACCAGATTCAGGCGCAGGCCTTAAAATACGTCGGCATCGGCGGCGATTAAGAAAGGATGATTGGTATGCAGGAGACAAATCTGGACATCGGGCTGTTGGACCCGGCCGTCCTTACCTTTTATATCAACCCGAAAGGCTTTCTGGCGCTGAAAAAGGGGGAGGAGGACATTAAGCGGGTGAAGCTTACCCGCGCCCTGCCCCTGACCGACCCGGACGCGTACATCGCCGTGTCCGACATGTCGGGCAAGGAAATCGGGATTATTCGCCACATCACGGAACTGCCCGAGGAGCAGCAGAAGCTTCTCCGCGGCGAGCTGTCCAAAACCTACTACTGCCCGACGATTACGGAAGTGCTGTCCATCCGGGAAAAGCTCGGCTATTTTTACTTTGACGCGAAGGTGGACGGGAGCAAAAAAACCTTCGCGGTGAAAGATTTAAGCCGCAGCATCAAGCAGCAGGACGACGCCACCGTCTTCATCACCGACGTGGACGGCAACCGGTACGTCATCCGCAACTTCGCGGAAATCCACCCCGCCAGCCGCCGGAAGCTGGAGCCCTACCTCTACTAACCAATGGCGGCGGGACAAACGGAAAAAGAGGTGAAAACCTTGACGGAAAATAATAATCAACTCGCCTTTGACCTCGACGGGCAAGGCCGGCCCTGCAAAGGCGTCATCGCCTTTGCAGGCGACGAGCTGGTCGTAAGCGAAAACGGGCGGGAAGTGCGCCGGGTAAGCCTGGCCGGGGGAAAAGAGCTGGTTCAGCGTACGGCCGTCGGCTGCGGCTGGCTGGAGCTGTCGCTGAAAGACCCGGCGGACGCCGAAAAGGCCCTGCCGGACAGCGAAAACATCTTCCTTTGCCGCTTTACCATGAGCGCGGTAGAAGAAGCGGCGGAGTTCTGCAAGGTGGTCAATTACTACCTGGAAACGGGGCATGCCGGCGAGATGCGCGTCGACACCGTGCGCACCTGCCCCAAGTGCGGCCGCACCATGGTGCAGGGCATCGACGTGTGTCTGTTCTGCGTCGACAAGTCATACGTGTTCCGCAGGGCGTTCAAGCTGATGAAGCCCTTCCTGCCGGCGGTGCTGTTTTCCACGGTGCTGATGATTGTTGCCAACGTGTTTTACATGCTCATGCCGGTGCTTAACCGGATGATGACCGACCAGTACCTGGCGCCGGCGCCGGACGCAAAGCCTATGTTCGCGCCGGTCAAGGGGATTCTGATTCTGTCGCTGCTGTTGATTTTAGTGCGCGCCATAGGCGAAGTGCTGTACATCGCCAGCAACCGCATTTCCATCCGCGCCGGCACGAAGTTTTCCGACTACCTGCGCCGCATGGTGTACGACAAGGTGCAGCAGCTGTCGCTGGCTTCCGTGTCGAAAAAGACCAGCGGCGACCTGATGAAGCGCATTACCAGCGACACGAACCAAATCCGGCAGTTTTTAATCGACCAGGGGCGGTATGCTTTAGACATGGCGGTGATGTTCGCCGTCATCCTGGTGATCCTGCTTCTGACCAACTGGAAGCTGACGCTGATGGTGTTTGTGCCGGTGCCGGCGGTGCTGTTTGTCATGAACCGGTACTGGACGCGGATCCGCGCCCGCTACGAAAAGCAGTGGCGCAGAGAGTCCCGGGCCAACTCCATTCTGCATGACATCATCCGGGGTATCCGGGTGGTTAAGACCTTTGGCAACGAGGAGCGGGAAATCCAGAAGTACAGCAAGGCCAGCAAAGACCTTGCTAAAGTCTGCGTCGACAACGAGCGGTTCTGGGCGAAGACTTTCCCCGTGCTCGGGTTCTTTATGGGTATCGGCGAGTTTTTCGTGCTGATCTTCGGCGGGCGCATGGTAATTTTGGGCGAGATGACCCTGGGCGAGCTGGTGCAGTTTACGCTGTTTCTGGAGTATATCTACCAGCCCCTGCGCTGGATTGCTTCGCTGCCCCGCTGGCTGGCCAACGCCATGACGAGCCTTGTCAAGATTTACGAGGTGCTGGACGAGAAGGTGGAAATCGCCGACGCGGAGAACCCCAGGCCGCTGGAAAACGTGACCGGCCGCATCACCTTCGAAAACGTGAGCTTCGGGTACAAGTCCTACGAGCCGGTGCTAAAGCACATCGATTTGGACATCGCCCCCGGCGAGATGATCGGCCTGGTGGGCCACAGCGGCGCGGGCAAGTCGACGCTTATCAACCTTATTATGCGGCTGTACGACCCCAACAGCGGCCGCATCCTCGTCGACGGCACGGACTTAAAGGACGTGACCCAGAAGGACCTGCACGATTCGATCGGCGTTGTGTTCCAGGAGACGTTCTTATTTGCCGGCAGCCTGTACGACAACATTGCCTACGCCAAGGAAGACGCCACGCGGGAAGAGGTCATCGCCGCGGCCAAGGCGGCCAACGCCCACGAGTTCATCATGCGCCTGCCCGACGGGTATAACACCCAGATCGGCGAAAACGGCCATAATCTCTCCGGCGGCGAGCGGCAGCGGCTGGCAATTGCCCGGGCGATTCTGAAAAACCCGAAGATTCTGATATTAGACGAAGCCACAAGCTCCTTGGACCCCGAAACGGAGGAGAAAATCCAGGAGGCGTTGAGCCGGCTCGTCAAGAACCGCACCACCATCGCCATCGCCCACCGCCTGGCCACCCTGCGCCATGCCAACCGGCTCATTGTACTGGAAAAGGGCGAAGTGGCCGAGATAGGCTCTCACAACGAGCTGATGGAGAAGAAGGGCATCTACTACCGCCTGGTCATGGCCCAGCGGCAGACGGCCAAGCTCAGAGACGAAGTCGCCGCCGGCGTGACCTCCGCGGCAGGCAAGTAGCAAGGTGCTCTCCCTGCTGATACAGGTTTAGGAGGATAGACAAATGGGTAAAAGAAAGTGGAAACTGCCCCGCGCCCTGGATGTGACTCTCCAGGTGCTGGTTGTTGTCGCCGCGCTGCTTGCCTTGCGCAAGGGGTTGATCGAGTATTTACGGATGCTCGTGAAGAAAGGCTATATTTAGGTCAAAATCTTCCTACCTATAAAAAGCGGCCCGGCCGAAATTTTCGGCCGGTCCGTTTTTTGCACTGATTCATCTTGCGAGAACCTGGGGAGAACGCGCAAAGTCCGATGTTATGCCGCCGTAAGTGGAGCCAGCCTCCGGCAGAAAGATGGCGGCAGGTTCCGGGCCGGCGGAAAGCAGGCGGCAAACCGGGTATGGGGCGGGGACAGACTTGGACGCCGACGCTTCGCAGAAACCAAACGGGGTTTATAGGATGCGCGTTCCTGATGGAAATCGACCCCGTTTGGCCGTCTACAAAACGGCGACGGCTTCGATTTCCACCTTAGCGTCTTTAGGCAGACGGGCCACTTCCACGCAGGCGCGGGCGGGGAAGGGCGCTTTGAAAAAGGAAGCGTAGACTTCGTTCATGGCGGCAAAGTCGGCCATGTCCTTTAAAAACACGGTTGTTTTGACCACGTGGGAAAAATCCGCCCCGGCGGAAGCCAAAACGGCCGCAAGGTTTGCAAGGGCCTGTTTCGTCTGCTCTTGGATGCCGTCGGGCATGGTGTTTGTGACGGGGTCAACGGGCAGCTGGCCGGAAAGAAAAATAAGTTTCTGCCCCGACGCGGCAATGCCCTGGGAATAGGGGCCGATGGCGGCGGGGGCGTTTGGCGTTTGCAGGCTTTGCTTCATACATTTCCTCCTTTTTCCTTCTTTAGAAAAATATAACGGCATAGTTTCCGAATTTTCTGAAAAGAATAGCACAGGGAAAAACCAAAGTCAAGATTTGCAGAAAAAAGAATATGGATTTCGAAACAAATGCTTGACAAACAAGTGCCAGTCTGTTATGATTAGGGTGAACTGAATAATGTAACAAATCGGACTCGCATGCTTGTATAAGTCATTGTTCGTTTGATGAGTTATAGAAGCATGCGAGTTTTTTAGTTGCAGCAGTATTTTGTTTGGAGGTACTACCATGAACACAGGAACAGTCAAATGGTTCAACGCGGAGAAAGGCTACGGCTTTATCTCGAACGACAACGGCGGCGAGGATGTTTTCGTACACTTCTCCGCGATCCAGGTCGATGGCTACAAGACTCTGGCCGAAGGGCAGAGAGTTTCCTTCGACGTTGAGGCCGACCCCAGAGGCGGCGGCAAACTGCGCGCGGCGAACGTCAAGCCCATTGCGTAAGAACTGTTGAGTTCCGAAAGGCACAGTGCAAAACACTGTGCCTTTTGCTTTTTTGGAAAAGGCATGGATGGTAAATTCAGTAAAAATGTGGTAGAATACCCAGTAGACGCTATTTCCTCCCGTCGTTCCGCGGGGAAAGGGGCCGTTATGACCTGTATCCGAAAGCTCGCCCGCAAGCTTTTTACAAAAGAAATCATGCTATATTTGTTTTTCGGCTTTTTGGTGACGGTGGTCAACTTCGCCGTGTTCCAGGGGATGCTCTGGCTGTTAGGCGAGGGGTGGCACCATATGGCCAACGTGATTGCCTTTGTGGCGGCGGCGTCTTTTGCGTATATCACGAACAAGCTGTTTGTGTTTGAAAGCCGCTCCTTTGCCAAAAACGTGCTGAAAAAGGAAATCCCCGCCTTTTTCGGCGCACGGGTGGTGTCTTTCCTCTTTGAGGAAGCGGGGATTTTTATAATGATCGACCTTTTGAAGCTGCACAAGCTGGCCTTTTTGGGAAATTTCGGCGAGCTGGCCGTGAAAGTTGTGCTGGCGGTGGTGGTCATCGTTCTGAACTATGTTTTCAGCAAGTTTTTCATATTCAAAAACACCGGAGAGGATACCCGATGAAAGCGCAGCATCAGGCGGAGAAAGAGCGGCTTGCGGCCGCCAAACTTTCGGACAAGGCAAAGGCCTGCGCCCGGTCGGGGAGGATCACCTATTCGTCCTTTTTATCCCCGGCGGAGCAGGAGCTGGCCTACCCCGCAGCCCAGGCCGAAAGGGTGCTGCTGGTGCTGGACGGCGGGTATGACGACGCGGAGCGGAAAATCGCCTTTTTCCTGTCCTGCGAGGTCGAAGCCCTGCGGGAGGACGAGACGTACCCCATCCGCGCCCTGCGCGTAACGCCCCGGGGCAAAACCT
>JAKPBM010000313.1 GCA_029778935.1 Bacillota bacterium
ATTGAATGTTTCACGTGAAACACCAGATTGTCCTTCAACGCCTATGCATTTGCTTCACGTGAAACAGTTTCCCGCCGGCGGCGGAACAATCCTTTCAGCAAATAAAAAGCGCCGGTTAAACCGGCGCTTTGCTTAGTTCTTTATTCGTTTTCTTCCCCGTGGCCGTGGTCCGTATGGCAAACGTCGCAGTCGCCGGCGCAGCCGACAATCGGCACCGGGTCGATGCCCTGCCGACGGTAGTAATCTGCCAGGGCGGACTTGACGGCTTCTTCCGCCAGCACCGAGCAGTGCATCTTGACCGGGGGCAGCTCGTCCAGCGCTTCCACCACGGCGGTGTTGGTGAGCTTTAAAGCGTCCTGCACGGACTTGCCCTTTATCAGTTCAGTGGCCATGGAGCTGGTGGCCACGGCGGCGGCGCAGCCGAAGGTCTGGAACTTGACGTCGACGATGACATCGTTTTCAATCTTCAGATAGATTTTCATGATGTCGCCGCATTTCATATTGCCAACCTGGCCGACGCCGTTGGCATCCTCAATTACACCCACGTTTCTGGGGTGCATAAAATGGTCCATTACTTTTTCCGAATACATGGTGTTCCCTTCTTTCATTTATTGCCGGGCCAAACGGGCGACATCCGGCGCAGCAGCGCCACCACTTCGGGAAGCTCCGTCAAAATTTTCTCAATATCCGCATCGGTATTGTACTTGCCAAGGGAAATCCGCAGGCTGCCGTGGGCCACTTCGTGGGGAATGCCCATGGCCATCAGCACGTGGGACGGGTCCAGCGAACCGGTGGAACAGGCGGAACCCGT
This sequence comes from Bacillota bacterium, assembly GCA_029778935.1. Taxonomy (GTDB): domain Bacteria; phylum Bacillota; class Clostridia; order Oscillospirales; family QAMX01; genus DUUG01. The sequence continues at coordinate 812 of JAKPBM010000313.1, forward strand.
GGATGCGGCGATACCCCGCATGTCCAGATGCAGTACCATGGACTCGCCTTCGATGTACTCAATGACATAGCTGGCCAGTCCCGGCAGGCGGTTGGTCGGGTGCCCCGTCTTGCGCGCATAGGGGATTTGCAGGATGCCTTCGTCAAGCCGCTTTACCAGGCTTTTCAGCCGGGCGGTTTCCTTCTCCATTTCAGCGGAGGCCTCTTTCAAAGCCGCGGCCAGGCCTACAATGCCCGCCACGTTTTCCGTTCCCGAACGGCGGCCTCTTTCCTGCCCGCCGCCCTGCAGCAGCGGCGTAATCCGCACGCCTTTGCGCAGATATAAAACGCCTACGCCCTTCGGCCCGTGGAACTTGTGGCCGCTGATGGAGAGCATGTCGACGTTCATTGCCTTCACGTCGATGGGAATGTGCCCCGCGGCCTGCACGGCGTCCGTGTGGAACAGAATGCCCTTACTGCGGGCAAACTCACCGATTTCGGCAATGGGCTGGATGGTGCCTACCTCGTTGTTGGCCATCATGACGGAAATCAGGGTCGTATCCGGACGTACGGCGGCCTTTAGCGCCTCCACGTCCACGGTGCCTTCGCCGTCCACAGGCACGTAAGTGACGGAATATCCTTCTTTTTCCAGCTGCTTCATGGTGTGCAGCAGCGCGTGGTGCTCGATGGTGGTGGTGATTAGGTGTTTGCCTTTGGCGGCATTTGCCTTCGCCGCGCCTACGACGGCCATGTTGTCAGACTCGGTGCCGCCGCTGGTGAAGATGATTTCCGCCGGGTCGGCGTTCAGCACGGCGGCCACGTCGGCCCGCGCGTTGGAGATGGCCTTGCGGCTTTCGTGGGAGAAGGAGTAGAGAGAAGAGGGGTTGCCGTAATACGTGGTCAGATACGGCAGCATCGCCTCCAAAGCCGTTTCGGACAGCCTTGTCGTCGCCGCGTTGTCGGCATAGACATAGGCGGAAAAGTCTTTCTTTTCCATGAGATACCTTCTTTCTATGGCTTTGAGACTATGAAAACTCTGGCTTATGACCGGGCTTTGAATTTTTGCGCCGCGGCCACGGCCAATTCGTCACATCGGTTGTTGTACGGGTTTTCCGCATGGCCTTTGACCCAGCAGAAGGTCACGTTGTGGACCTTGCACAGGGCCAGCAGCCTTTCCCACAGGTCGGAATTGAGCGCCGGTTCCTTTTTGTTGCGCATCCAGCCGTTTTTCTGCCATTTTTCCGCCCACCCTTGGGTCATGGCGTTGACAATATACTGGGAGTCGGTGTACAGCGTCACGTCGCAAGGCTCCTTCAGGGCCGACAGGGC
>JAKPBM010000314.1 GCA_029778935.1 Bacillota bacterium
GTTTCAAAGTTCCGCCTGGCGGTTTACGAGCGTTTTGGGGTGCATACCCCGGTCAAAGCAGAACCTCTGCCCTTTTTCGTCATCTGGCGGTACCTCGGTGTGGGCGCATTACCCGTCAATAACAGAACCCCCGCCCCGTTTTTGCCGCCAGGGGCAAAACTCTTAACCTGCGGCAACGGCCTACCTTGTTCACCCCGCTTAATTCGGGCTTACACCGCCTCCAGCGCCTGCTCCAGGTCGTAAATCAAATCGTCCACGTGCTCGATGCCGATGGACAGCCGGATGGTGTTGGGTTTGATGCCGGTGCTAAGCAGCTCTTCCTCAGTCATCTGGGAGTGGGTTGTCGTCGCCGGGTGGATGACCAGCGACTTGGCGTCGGCCACGTTAGCCAGCAGCGAGAACAGCTGCAGCCGGTCGATGAAGGTTCTGGCCTGCTCCACGCCGCCCTTGATTTCAAAGGTAAAGATGGACGCGCCGCCCTTGGGGAAGTACTTGTCGTACAGCGCCTTGTAGGGGCTGCCGGGCAGGGAAGGGTGATTGACCTTCTCGATTTTCGGGTGGTTTACCAGGAAGTCCACGATTTTGAGCGTGTTTTCCACATGCCGCTCGACGCGCAAAGAGAGCGTCTCCACCCCCTGCAAGAACAGGAAAGCGTTAAACGGCGACAGCGCCGCGCCCGTGTCACGTAACAGCGTCACGCGGGCTTTCACGATGTAGGCCAGGTTCCCCACGGCCTCCGTAAACCGCACGCCGTGGTAGCTGGCCGCCGGCTCCGTTAGCCCGGGGAACTTGCCGGAGCCCGCCCAGTCGAAGCTGCCCGCGTCGACAATCACGCCGCCGATGGACGTGCCGTGGCCGCCGATGAACTTGGTGGCCGAATGCACCACGACGTCGGCGCCGTACTCAATCGGGCGCAGCAGGTAGGGCGTGGCGAAGGTGTTGTCGACAATCAGCGGGATGTTGTGCTTATGGGCCACATCCGCTACGGCGGCAATGTCGATGAGGCTGGCGTTGGGGTTGCCGATGCTCTCGATGAAGATGGCCTTGGTGTTGGGCCGGATGGCCGCCTCAAAGCTCCCCTCTTCGTCGGGGTCCACGAAGGTGACTTCCACGCCGAAGTCTTTCAGCGTATGGGCAAAGAGGTTGTATGTACCGCCGTACAAGGTCACGGCGGAGACGATGTGGTCGCCGGCCCGGGCGATGTTGAGCACCGAATACGTAATCGCCGCCGCGCCGCTGGACAGCGCCAGCGCGCCCACGCCGCCTTCCAGCGCCGCCATCCTTCTTTCAAACACATCGGTAGTGGGATTCATGATGCGCGTGTAGATGTTGCCCGTCTCCGCCAGTCCAAAGCGGGCGGCCGCGCTGTCAAAAGATGGAAAGACGTAGGACGTGGTCTGGTAAATGGGTACAGCCCGCGCATCCGTAGCAGAATCGGGCGTCTCCTGCCCCACGTGGAGTTGGAGTGTCTCAAACTTCAGCTTTCTTTCTGCCTGCATTCTGAATCCCTCTTTCTTTACAAGATTTTTCGCTTTCAGGAACTCCCGTCCCCGCAATCCTTTTTCCTTCCGCGCATCCGGCGAAGCGGATTTCGGGAGAAAAAACGAGAATGTTTCGCAAATTTGCGTGCAAAACCGGCGGGAAATCCGGGTTTTTCCTTGCTGAAACGGTTTTAGATATATTACAGAGAAACGCAACCTTTTTCATCATCAATACTGTTCATACATTTGCGCACCGGACCGGTCAATGTTTGTCTAATGTATACTAAATAACGTGGATTACATGGTTTTGTCTGGTTTGGGGCTTTCCCTCCCGGTTCCCTGCACTCGCCAACCTGCTGAACCCCCGCGCATACGATAAAACCCGCCCAAGCGGCGGGTTTTGCGGCACCGGGGCTTTCCCTGCGGCTTTCCAGGGCGGCCGGGGGTAGCCTGGGTGTCGGCAGGTTGCCGGGGTGCCGGCGGGCCGATTTCAACTAACGCAGGCTTATCCATGCCTTTTCCCTGCTCTGGCGGCAAGCTCAATGTGACGTGTATCCCCCTGCGCTTTGCGTACGCCAAAACTCATCCCTAAATATCCCGCACATACCGCGCTCTGCGGTAGAAAGCGTCGTCGGTTCGCTTTGATTTTTCGGCATAGACGGGCACGGCAGGCCGGGCCTGCGGGAACACCACGCTTCCCTGCCGGCAAATACCCTGCGGAAAGCCGAAGACGTTGTACGGGTCGTACTTTTCCTTCACATGCTGCAGAAAGGCCGCGTGGGCGCCGTAATACGCCTGCAGGGAATGGGGAAGCAGGCGGTAGGGAAAATTCACGTACGCCCCTTTGGAAACCTCCGCCAGCACGGGGAACCGCCGATGCACCCACGCCCGGTTGACCTCCGCCGCGCCCTGCTCTTCCCAGATCGTCTCCAGCCACAAAATGTACTTTGCGTTCCGGTAGAAAAACGCCGTTTCGTCCGCGCCCACATCCCGCACCCGGCCGCCCAGCGCATACAGGGACAGCCCCGCAAACACCGACCCCGGCGCCCGTTCCTGAATCAACCCCGCCAGTTCGGAAGCCTGCCGGGGGCTAATATGCTAGTACAGAAACCGGCTGGCCGCCTGATAGTTCTCAAAGGGCGGGTAGTATGCGCCAATAATCTCCGTTGCCGTAAGAAAGGGCACATATTCCAGATTGTACTCGG
>JAKPBM010000319.1 GCA_029778935.1 Bacillota bacterium
TCAATGAGGCCAACCGCTACGCCAAAGCCATGGGCCTTCCGGCCTTTGTAGCCAGCCAGATCGCCTTCTCCCTTGCGAAAAGTACGCCGGAAGGGCACAACGACCCCACCATCGTCTGCATGAACGGCGCGGAGATAGAAGAGTATAAAAAAATGCCCGTGGCCGTGTTCGGCTACGGCTCCCAGGCAAAGGGGTATTACACAAAACTTGCAAGCGGCACCCTTTCCGAAGGCCTTGCCTTCCGCTATGACACGCCGGAAAACCGGGCGAAAGCGGAGCGGCTGGCAGCCCTTGCGGCGCAAAAAGGCGTTTCCCCCACAGCCCTTTCGGCCGCTTACGTGGCGTCCCACCCCGTAAACGCCTACGCCATCGTCGGCTGCCGCACGCTGGCGCAGCTTTCCGATACACTATCGGCATCTGACGTATTTTTGACGCCGGAGGAAGTGGCCTGGCTCGAAGGATAACCCCCAGGAGGATACAATGTACGACGAAACCATCGGCGGCAGCCCCATTCTGACCCTTTCGGGCGAAGTTGCCGCCGTTATCTTTACCAACGAGGAAAACGGCTATGCCGTGCTGGATTTGGAAGTGGACGACGGCGGCCGCGTGACCGTGGCCGGCTGCATCCCCTACCCCGGCGAGGGCGAATCGCTGACGGTGGAAGGGGTGTTTAAAACCCATCCCACCTACGGCACCCAGTTTGCCTGCTCGAGGGTCGAGCGCCGTCTGCCCTCCTCGGCGTCGGCGATTCTAAGATACCTGAGCATGGGCGCTTTGAAGGGCATCGGCCCCGCCACGGCGCGGAAAATCGTCGACCGGTTCGGCACGGAAACCTTCTACGTGCTGGAACATGAGCCAGAGCGCCTGCTGGAAATCAAGGGCCTGACGGAAAAGCGCGCCCGGGAAATCGCCGCCGAGTTTTCCACGAAACTGGCCCTCCAGCACCTCATGTCCTTTTTCGCCCAGTACGATCTGGACCCGGCGCTGGCCATCCCCGTGTACAAGGCCTACGGCTCTTCCGCTTTGGAAAAAATCACCGAAAACCCGTACCTTCTGGCGGTGGACCCGTTTTTCTTCCATTTCACCGCCGTCGACCGCATGGCGCTTATCCTTGGTTTCGCCCCCGACGATTATCTAAGAATCGAAGCGGGCGTGCTTTTTGAGCTGTACTTCAACCAGAATCACGGCCATGTGTACCTGCCCTTTGAAAAGCTTGGCGAAGCGACCGCCGCCATGCTGTCGCTGCCTTTGGAAACGGTGTCCGACTGTCTGGAAGTGCTGATCGAAGCCGGCAAGATTGTGTGCGAAGAGGTAAACGGCGACCGGGCCTGCTACCTTCCCTCCATGCACAAGGCCGAATGCTTTGTGGCGCAGAGGCTGGCGTTTTTGGCTTCCCGCAGCTTTCAAAGCCCCAGGGGCGTAGAGGAAGCTTTGGCCAAACTGGAACAGGACTGGAACGTCACCTACGCCAAAGGGCAGAGGGAAGCCATCCTCACCGCTTTAAAAAGTCCCGTCATGGTGCTGACCGGCGGGCCGGGCACGGGAAAATCCACCGCCGTGCGGGGCATGCTGGCCCTGTTGGACGGCATCGGCTCGAAAACGGCGCTGGCTGCGCCCACCGGAAGGGCGGCCAAGCGGCTTTCGGAGCTTTGCGGCCGGGAGGCCAAAACCATCCACCGCCTGTTGGAAGTGGTGTTCACCGCCGAAGGGCTGCAGTACGCCCACAACGAGCGGAACCCTCTCCCCTTTGACACGGTGATTGTGGACGAAATGTCCATGGTGGACTTGCCGCTCATGGCGGCGCTGCTGGCGGCGCTGAAAAACGGCGCGCGGCTTATTATGGTGGGCGACCCGGACCAGCTTCCCTCCGTCGGCCCGGGCACGGTTTTGAAAGACCTCATCGAAAGCGGCCTTGTGCCAAGGGTCCACCTGCACGAAATTTTCCGCCAGGCCAAAGAAAGCGACATTGTCGTCAACGCCCATAAAGTGAACCGGGGCGAAATGCCCGCTTTGAAAGGAAACAAGAAAGACTTCTTTTTCCTGCACAAGGAAAAGCCCTACGACGTGGTGCAGACGGTGCTGTCGTTAGTAGGCGAGCGGCTGCCCAAAAACATGGGCTTTGACCCCTCTGACATCCAGGTCATCACCCCCTCCCGCCAGCAGGAAACGGGCGTGACCCGCCTGAACCCCCTTTTGCAGCAGGTTTTAAATCCTCCCAACGAAAATAAGCGGGAGAAGGCCTTCGGCGGGGTGATTTTCCGGGAAGGCGACCGG
>JAKPBM010000326.1 GCA_029778935.1 Bacillota bacterium
AAACCGGGAAAAGACGGGGAAGTGATCCCTTCCCGCCCCCTGGAGGAAATGACCGTGTCGTACCGGCATGCCGCCTCCTACCGCCACCGGGGCATTTGCATCGAAGGGGCCGTTTCCATTGAGCACGTGCTGGACATCATCGAATGGATGCCCAAAGCGGGGCTCAACAGCTACTTTGTGCAGTTTTTAACGCCCTTTGTGTTCTTCCAGAGATATTATGGCCACGAATGGCACCCCTATAAACAGCCCGAACGGCTGACCAAAACCATTGTCGACGGCTTTACTTTGCAGATTGTCAAAGCCGCCAAGGACAGAGGGCTTATCTACCAGGCCGTGGGCCACGGCTGGACCTGCGAGCCGCTGGGCATCCCCGGCACCGGCTGGTACGAGGACAATACCGAGTACCCCGAAGAAGTGACGCGCCTTTTAGCCGAAGTCAACGGCAAGCGGGAGCTTTGGGGCAAAAACCCTCTAAACACCAACCTCTGCTACGGCAATCCGGAAGTGCGGGAAAAGGTCACAAGCTTCATCGCCGACTACTGCGAAAAGCACCCCGAAACCGACGTGGTGCACTTCTGGCTGGCCGACGGCACCAACAACCACTGCGAATGCCCGCTGTGCAAAGACACCCTGCCGTCGGACTTCTACGTGATGATGCTTAACGAGCTGGATAAGAAGCTCACGGAAAAGGGCCTTGCTACCCGCGTTGTGTTCCTTATCTACGTGGATTTGCTCTGGAAGCCGGAAAAGGAGAAACTCAACAACCCCGACCGGTTTATCCTCATGTTCGCGCCCATTACCCGCACCTACTCCCAGATTCTCAAAGACGACGGCACGGGCAAAACGGTGCCCTTTGTTCGCAACAAGCTGGAATTCCCGCGGAACGTGGCCGACGGCATCAAGTACCTGCGCGACTGGCAGGAAATCGCCGCCGACTGCGACAGCTTTATTTTCGACTATCACTACATGTGGGACTATATCCGCGAAGCGGGCAGCATGAACCACGCCAAAACCCTGTTTTACGATATGGCGGGGCTGGATCAGCTGAATTTAAACGGCATGATCAGCTGCCAGAATCAGCGGGTGTTCTTCCCGACGCCGCTGGGCATGCATGCCATGGCGGAGGCCCTGTGGGACAAAACGGCGTCCTTCGACGAAGTGGCGGACAGAGTGCTGGCCGCGTGCTTTGGCATGGCCGCGCCGACGGTGAAGGAGTACCTGCAGGGGCTTTCCGACGTGTATCCCGCCGACGTGGCGCGGCGCGAAAGCTCCCGGCACGGCGAGGAAACGGCCCGGCGGTTTGACGAGGCGGAAAGCTACTGCCTGACGTGGTATCCGAAGCTGAAGGCGCTGGAAAGCGCGGAGAACCCCTGCGTGGCGCGCTGCTTTGACGTGCTGCTGCTGCACAACGAGATGACGCGGTACAACGCCCAGCTCTACGCCTTCAACGCCCGGGAGGACCGCTTGGGCGCCAAGACGGCCTTTACCGAGCTGTCGCGCCTGGCGGCCAAGGCGGAAGAAAAGTATAGCACCGAGTTCGACCTGTGCCTGTACCTGTCGACAGTGGCCAACACCGTCGGCCTGGGCAGAAGGTACGACGCCCCGCCGCTGGAGGAGTAGAAACCCGCTTGTGCGGGGGTTGCGGGGAGATGGGGGACGCCGATTCCACGGTATCGGTGTGAAACGGTGCCTCTAGGCAGAACCGGCGGGCGGTGCTGTTACGGAATATAGGCTCGTTTACATCCCCGCCAATATGGCAGTGCTATTCGACAAATGCTGTCAGGCCTTGAAGCACCCGTGAACAGAGCGACGTTGAATGCGGTGTGACGGCTGGGGTTGCACCCTGCGGGACACGGTGGCGCTCGAATCGGTAAACGGCGGTTGTACCGGCCCTGCGGAAACGGCGGATACGGCGAAGACAGACTGTCCGTGCGCCTATTGACTGGATATTCCGCCGGGTTCGCCACGGTTTTGCCGTGGTAAAACCGAAACCGGCCCCCGAAGGGCATAGACTGTTAGCGTCTCAGGGCGGAAATATACCGTTTTGGGCAAGAGAACGGATATGGCCCCGCCACAAGAAAGCAAAAGGGGAGGCTGCTATGTACATATCGGAATACTCCGAAGCGGACTGCCGGCGTGTGCTGCGGCTGACCCTCAAATTCTATTCTTTCAGCGACTTTTACGCCCGCCAGAACCAGAAAGGCTTTCTCATGCGCAAACACTTCCCGGCCCATATCTACCGCCGGCGCTTCTCTGCCGAGAAAACCTTAATCGGCCGCTGCTGC
>JAKPBM010000334.1 GCA_029778935.1 Bacillota bacterium
GGGCAACGCGATTTTCAAAAAATCACTCATTAATCAAAAACACCCCCATACATAGTTCTCATCATACGGAGGCGCCTTTCATTCTATATTTCCCTTTTTAAGTATACTGTATTTTTATACCTGGAAACCGGTTAAAAGACAAACCAAGACCCGGGTACGTCATAAATAGCAATATATTTTTGTCGGGCAAATATATAATAAACAGTAAAGGCTGGTACTCCGTATTGTTGGAAATGGCATATCCGTATGCCAAACGGCGGTTTCCCCCGTTATTTCTGAACAATCTGCTCTAATTTCAGGTAATTCTATTGTATCTTATGTCACATTGTTTGTCAATAACCTGTATAGGCCAAAATATTGCTTTTTCTCCGAAAGGGCGCGGCTTGTCCGCCAAAATGTTCATGATTTTTTCAAAATCTTTGGTGTTTTAGCAAGAAATCCGACGCATTTGGGCCGCCCTTTCCCGAATGTTTCTTTTTTGTTTCATTTTGCATAATCTTAAATTCTGAAAAGCCCCTGCCAGAAGGCTTCCTTCCAAAAACAGGGATATTTACAATTTGTTTTTGTTTTTTTCGCCAAAAAGTGGTACAATGAAGATAGAAACTTTGCCGGAGGCGTTTGATATGGCGACCCTCACAATGCGGGGAAAAGGTTCCGTCGACGAACTGGCCGCATACCTATCGTCGGAAATTGAAAACAGCGGCATCAGCTGCGAAAAAGTGGCGCAAACGCGCCGCACGGTCGGCAACGCGGCCGTATGCCTGCTGGTTTTTGAAAAATACTATTGGCGTTCGTCCAACCGGGCCAGCCTGACGGTGCTGCTGACCGGCGCGGACGGGTACGTCACCGTGGACGCCGTGGGCGCCGGCGGCGGAGCCGGCGTGCTGTTCCGCTTTTCCTGGGGCGCGGAGGACGATTTCGTCGCCACCGTGGAAAGCAGCCTACGAAAACGCGGGTTTGCGTAAGCGCCATTTCCGGCTTATTTACACCGCCAACTGCGTACATTATACAAAAGGAGGAAGTCATCTCCCTTGAGCAGAAAGAAACAGACCGAAACAACCACGGGGGCGGAGATTTCCGCTGAAAACGCGCCCGTAAGGGAAGAAACTTCCGCAAAAAAGGGCAAGCGCAAAACGCCCAAAAAGCAAAAAGAAGCCCGGCAGGCCGAACTTCCTCCCCTTGCCGACTGGTACCGGCTGGACAACGCGGCCAAAATCTACCCCGCCACCAGCCAGCAGGACTGGAACAGCACCTTCCGCGTCTGCGCCACGCTGAAAGAGGAAGTCCGCCCTGAGCTGCTGCGCCAGGCGGTGCGGGATCTGGCCCCCCGCTTCCCCACCTTTTTCGTGCGGCTTCGGACGGGCTTTTTCTGGTATTACTTCGAGCCGGCCTATTCCACCGACATCGTCAGCGAGGAAACGACGTACCCCTGCCGCCCCATCCCCATTTTCGGCAGCGACAAGCCCGTTTTCCGCGTTTTATACTACAAAAACCGCGTCTCGGTGGAGGTGTTCCACGCCATTACCGACGGTTCCGGCGCTATGACGTTTTTGAAAGCGCTGGTGACGCGCTATCTGGCCCTTTGCGGCGTCGACACGTCCGACGCCCGGTGGACCGTGCCCGACATGCGGGACGTGCCCTCCCCCGCCGAAACGGAGGACAGCTTCTCCAAATACTATCAGGATCTGCCCAAAGTAAGCCGCAAAGAGCCGAAAGCCTACACCTACAAAGGCCGCCACAGCCAGGACGAGCCGTATCTGCGGCTCATCTCCGGCACGTTTTCGGTGTCCGCCTTTAAAAAACTCACCAAGGAAAAAGGCGTCACCATCACCCAGTACCTGGCGGCGCTGTATATCCTCGCCTTGTCCAAACACGTGACCTGGCCGGCGCGGCTGCGCCCGGTACGCATCTCCATCCCGGTCAACCTGCGGCGTATATTCCCCTCGCGGACCCTTCGCAATTTCTCCCTGTACGTAAACGTAGGGCTGCAGGTAACACCCGATTTGACGCTGGACGACATTCTGAAAGTCATCGTTCCCCAGATGGAGGCGGGGCTGCAGCGGGATGCGCTGCAAAGGGTGTTCTCCCAGAACGTCAAGGCCGAAAGGTTGCTTGCTTTGCGGGTTATGCCGCTGTTTATCAAGAACATCGCCCTGCAGATGAGCTTTCACCGGTACGGGGAAAGCCGGTACACGTCCGCTTTTTCCAATCTGGGGCCGGTGGAGGTGCCCCCGTCCGTGGCGGAACACGTGGAGTCCTTCGGGTTTGCGCTGGGCGGGTCCCGTATCAACGGCATCGGCGCCACGTGCGTTTCCTACGGCGACCGGATGACCGTCACCTTCACCTCCACGTCGCCGGACAACGGCGTGCAGGCGGATTTTTTCAAGATGCTCGTGGAACGGGGCATCGAAGTGGAGGTGGAGTCCAATGTATGAGCGCTGCGAATCCTGCGGCGTAAGCGTGCCCTACAACTCCAACTGCCCCTTGTGCGGAAAATTCATCCGGGAGGGCGAGCGGGCCGCCCGCTACCCCACCCCCGCCACCGGCCGGAAAATCAGCGCCAAGAAGATTCTCCGGTTTGTGTTTTTGGTATCGGGCTTTTTGTGCTTGTTTATCGACTGGTT
>JAKPBM010000349.1 GCA_029778935.1 Bacillota bacterium
AGATGATGTTGGCGTCGCCGTAAACCAAACGCCCTTGTTCGTCCCGCAGGTTGGCAAGCTCTTCCGGAAGCTCGATATATTCCACAATCCCCGGCTTGCCGGAAATCATGGCAAACACGCCGACCCGCTCACTGGGGTCCGCTTTGGCCACGCTTTTGCTTGCCCCTCTTGCGCCCGACTTTGCCACAAACCCCAGCAGCAGCGGGTCCGCCATCTTGACAAGGGCGTTGTCGATGCCGCAGAAAAACACCCACGAAATACCCCGCCGCTTCATGTCTTTGAGCGCGCCTGATTTATCCAGCGCGGCAAAAACGCCGCCGTTTCCATCGGGGCCGAGGGCAACTTCCCCCGGGGCGTTCAAAAACATCCTTCCGTCGGGAAGCAATAAAGGCAGGCAGCCCTGCCGGAAGAAAAACACGTCCTCCCTGGGGTAGGAAAAATACCCGTTTTCCTCAAAAAAAGCCACGGTTTGATGGTGGTTTTCCTCGCTGGTCATAATGTACCACGGAACGGTTTTGCCCGCCCGCCTGGCAAGGTTTAGGAGCCTTGTTGCCTGCAGCTCAAACAGGGAAACGCCGATGCCGATGTCAAAACAGCCTTTGGGCCCGTCGAAACCCAAGCGGGTGCCCTGGCCGCCGGCCATGGTCACCGCGGCCACCAGCCCCTTTTCCAGTAAAGCGTAGCCCTCCGCTTCCCAGCCGGCCAGCACTTCCGGCGGCTGACTCTTCTTTTCCGAGAAACCGGCAGGGGAGATAACAGGGAAAGGCTTGCTCTGAGTTGCTTTGCTCCCCTCGTACAGCTTTGCCATGCGCTCAAAGGGCAGGGCAAGAAGCTTATCCAAAAACGCCTCCTTTTCCGGGGAAGGAAGGGCGGATGCGTATTCGAGCAGGTGGGCCTGCCGGGCGTAAGCCGGATCGGTTCGGAATTTTTCCAAAGCGGACGGGCTTTGATATTGCATAGAACGGCACCTCTCACATTTTGTCATGCGGGCGGACGGGGTTTCCGTCCGTCCGGCCGTGCCTGGCACGGGTTTTGGCGGGGTACGGAAGTTGTCGTTGCTTCTTTGGGGAAGATACTATATAATGAAACCAGAAATATAACAGAGGTGGAACGAAATGGAAAAACTGCTTCCGGCCTTTATGCTGACCCTTGTGGCGGGCCTATCCACAGGGATCGGAAGTACCATCGCCTTCTTTGCCAAGAAAACCAACACCAAGTTTCTGGCCGTAAGCCTTGGCTTTTCCGCCGGCGTCATGATTTACGTGTCCATGATCGAGATTTTCTTCAAGGCAAAAGATAAATTTGTCGTCGTGTTCGGCAATAAGGGCGGAATGCTGGCCACGATTCTCTCCTTCTTCGGCGGCATGCTGGTGATCACGCTTATCGACAAGCTGATTCCCCAGGAACGAAACCCCCACGAAGTCAAGCACGTGGAGGAGTGCGACCCGGAAACGGGCGTGTGCCGCGTGGTGGAGAGCGACAGAAGCAAAAGCCTCATGCGGACCGGCCTCTTTTCGGCCCTGGCCATCGCCATCCACAATTTCCCCGAAGGACTGGCCACCTTCATCTCCGCCCTGCAGGATTTCTCCATCGCCATCCCGATTGTGGTCGCCATCGCCATACATAACATTCCGGAAGGAATCGCCGTGTCCGTACCCATCTATTATGCGACGGGCAACAAGAAAAAAGCCTTCCTCTATTCCTTCCTTTCGGGCTTATCCGAACCGCTGGGGGCCGTTATCGGCTATTTGATCCTGCTGCCCTTTATGAACCCGGTCATCGAGGGCATTCTGTTTGGCGGTGTCGCGGGCATTATGGTGTTTATCTCGCTGGACGAACTGCTTCCCTCCGCCAGGGAGTACGGCGAGCACCACCTCTCCATTTACGGTCTGGTGGCGGGCATGGCGGTTATGGCGCTGAGCCTGTATATGTTCATGTAAGCGTTTTACCGCGGAAAACGGCATGGGTGTTGCACCCGTGCCGTTTTAACTTTCGATGTAGACTTTTGCGATGCGTTCGTTTAGCGTGGTGAAGATTTCGTAGGGGATGGTGCCCGTTTCCTCCGCCACGCGGGTCACCGGCATGGACGGGCCGATCAGCTCCACTTTGGTGCCGATGGGGTAGAAGCGGGGCAGGCGGATCATGGCCTGGTCCATGCAGATGCGGCCGACAAACTCGCACTCCTGCCCGTCGACCACACAGCATCTTCCCTGGTGGCGGCGGAGCCAGCCGTCGGCATAGCCGATGGGGATGGTGGCGATCCATTCGTCCTCTTTCGTCTCATACGTGGCGCCGTAGCCGACGGTTTGGCCTTGCGGCACCTTT
>JAKPBM010000353.1 GCA_029778935.1 Bacillota bacterium
GTCGGCTGCACTTTGATCAGCGCAAAGTACAGCGCAATGGCCACCAGCGCCCTTTCCCCGCCGGACAGCAGGGTGATGGACTTCAGATTTTTCCCCGGCGGCTGGGCTTTGATTTCGATGCCGCTAACTAAGGGGTCGTCCGGCTCGGTTAAATACAGCTCCGCCGTGCCCCCGTCGAAAATTTCCGCAAAGGTTTTGGAAAAACTCTCCGCAATGGCGGCAAAGCTTTGGGTAAACAGGGTTTTCATCGTGTCGTTCAGTTCGGAAATGAGCGAACGCAGCCCCTGCATGGAGTCCTCGATGTCGCTTTTCTGGGACGTTAGGAAATCGTACCGCTCCTTTAACGCCGCGTACTCGTCGATGGCGCCCACGTCTACGGGACCCAGCGCCTTCTGCCGGCTTCTTAACTCGGATATTCTCGCCAGGGCCGCCTTTTCGTCTTCCGGCGCGGGAACGGCCAGCGCCTCGCCGGGCGAAAGCTCGTACTGCTCCCAAAGGCGGGCGGAAAGCTGTTTTTCCTCGTTTTTCGCCGCCTGTAAGTTGGATTCCAGCCGGCTCTGCTCCCGTTCCAGGGAAACTAAACGCTCGTTTGCGTCTCTGAGCGCTTTTTCGCACTCGGTTTTCTTCTGTTCCAAAGCTTCCCGTTCGGCCAAAGCCGCCGAAAGGGCTTCCGCCTGGGCGGCGGCCGTTAAAGCAAACTGCTCGGCCCGCTGGCGGCAAAGCTCCCTTCGCTCTTCCAAAAGGGCCTTTTGGCGCAGCGCCTCCTGACGCTCGGCTTCCAGCGTCTCCTGGTCTCTGTCGGCTTCGCTTCTCTGCCGCTCCAGTTCCCTGATGGCCTGCCGGATGCCCTCCTGTTCGGCTTCGCTTGCGGCCAGGGCCGATTTCACGGCCGTGACCCGCTCGGCAAGGGCCCTGTGCTCGCCTTCAATGTCGGCCTTGCCTTTGGTGAGTTCGGAAAGCTCGGCCTCTTTCGCCAAAGCATCGGCTTCGCTTTCTCCGGCTTTGGCCAGCCAGCTTTCCTCCTCGGCGGCCAGGCGCCGCAGGGTGATTTCTATATTCTCACAGGCTTTGGAAAAGCCTTCCGCCTGTTTTTGCAAGTTTTCCAAAAGCACGGCCCGCTGGGTCGCGGCGGTTTTCAGCGACAGCACTTTGTCCTCCGCGGCGCGCAGCTCCGCTTCCGCCTGCTCTTTTTCATATCGGGCGGCGGCCAGAAGCCGGTTGGCTTCCGCAAGTGTAAGGGCATGCTTTTGCTTTTCGGCGCGGATTTGGGCCAGTTTCTCCGCGGCTTCCTTCCGTTCGTTGGCCCGCGTGAGAATGCCCGTCTGCCGGCTCACCGCGCCGCCGGTCATGGAACCTCCGGCGTTAATGACCTGGCCGTCCAGCGTCACAATGCGGAACCGGTGGCCGTGGCGCCGGGCCATGGCGATGGCGTCGTTCATCCGCTCCACGATGACCGTGCGGCCCAACAGGGAGGCAAAGACGCCCTTGGTTTCCGGCGGGTATTGGCACAAATCCGCCGCCAGCCCCACAAAGCCCGGCTCGTTATCCAGCCCCGGCTGGGAAAGGACGCTGCCTTTCACTGCCGAAAGGGGCAGGAACGTGGCCCGGCCGATGTTTTTCTCTTTCAGATAGGATATGGCGTCCCGGGCGGTTTCTTCCGTGTCCGTGACGATATTTTGCAGCGCCGGGCCCAGCGCCGTCTCGATGGCCAAGGCATACTCGTTTTCCGTGCGCACCAGTTCGCCGACGGTGCCCAGCACGCCGGAAAGCCTGCCGGCTTTGGAAAGCTTCATTACGCTTTTGACGGCGGCGGAGTAGCCTTCGTACTCCTTTTCCAAAGCTTCCAGCATGTTGACCTTGGAAACAAGGGAATTTTCCTCCACCAGAAGGCGCATTTCCTCGCTCTGGGCCGCGTCGGCCTTCTTCTGGGCCGATTGGAGCCGAAGGGCATATCCCGTAACGACGTTTTTCGCCGCCGCAAGTTCCCCTTCCGCATGGGCAATCTGCTTTTGCAGTGCCTCCTGTTCGGCTTTTTCGGCTTCCAGCCGCTCGGAAGCTTTCGCGGCGGCCTCTTTGGCTTCCTTTTGGCGCGTTTCCGCGTCCGCTATGGCGGCTTTGGCGGCCTGGGCGCGGGCGTTGGCCTCGCTTGCGTTTTGCCGGGCCAGCGCCGCCACGGCGGCAAGCCCCGCGGCTTTGGATTCGATATCATCCAGCCGGTCGGAAGCTTCCCGGGCTTTCTTGGTCAGCGCTTCCAGCTCATGAGAAAGGGCCTCACACCGGGCTTTCTTTTCGGCAAGAAGCGTTTCCTTTTCCAGCTTTTGGCGTTCCAGCTCGGCGATGCGCTCTTCCCGGCGGGTGTTGGCGGCCATCAGCTCCTGCATGCGCTGGGCCTGGTGCTCGATGCTGACGGCCAGAACGGCCTGCTCGTTTTCTTCCTTTATGCGGTTGGCCTCCGCCGTTTCCTTGGCCTCCCTTGCCTTTTCGGCGGCGACGGTGGCTTTTCCCGCCGCGTCCTGCAGCGTCTGGATTTCCTCGTAGAGCTTATCCAGGCCCGACCGGGCCTCTTCCAGCATGAACACGCCGATTTTTAAATCTACCTCGGCCTTTTCGGAGAGTTTCCTGAGCGCCGCCAACTGCCGGCCCCAGATGCCTACCTCCAGGCCTTTGAGTTCGTCCCGGATTTTCAAATATTCCTTCGCGCGGGCGGCACGCTTTTCGGCGGGGCCCAGCTGGACAGACAGCTCTTCGATGATGTCGCCGACCCGGGCCAGGTTCTCCGCGGCGGCGGCGAGTTTCCGCTCCGCCTCTTCTTTTTTGTAGCGGTATTTGGTAATGCCCGCCGCTTCTTCAAACAGCTCTCTTCTCTCGTCGCTCTTTTTGGAGAGGACTTCGTCGATGCGGCCCTGGCCGATGACGGAATACCCGTCCCGGCCTAACCCTGTGTCCATGAACATCTCGTGGATGTCCTTCAAGCGCACGGGCTTTTTGTTGACAAAGTATTCGCTTTCCCCCGAACGGAAATACCGCCTTGTCACCGTGACTTCATCGCAGTCAAGCCGGACAAAGCGGGATGTGTTGTCGATGGTCAGGGAAACTTCCGCCGCGCCCATGGGCCGGCGCTTCTGGGTTCCGCTGAAAATAACGTCCTCCATCCTGGTGCCGCGCAGGGTCTTGGTGGACTGTTCCCCCAGCACCCACCGGATGGCATCGGAGATATTCGATTTTCCGCTTCCGTTGGGGCCGACAATGGCCGTCAGCCCCTTTCCGAAGTGGATGGTTATCTTATCGGGGAAAGATTTAAACCCCTGGATCTGAAGTGATTTTAAATACACGACGTCTCCTCCGGCGCGGCTTTGCGGCGCCTCGACAATTTGGTATCTTCCTTATTGTACCAAGTTTGCGCCGATTTTGCAAGGTCCGCAGGAAATCCGGCAGGAAAAAACGAACGTTCTCTTGCTTTTTGGCCCAAAAGCCCTATAATAACAGGTATGGCATGAGTTCCGTAAGGAAAGCAAACGGTCCCAAGCAAAAGGAGGAGACAAAAATGCAGCCCAGATACCCCTTTTTCAAAGGCATGATGCCTATCCTGCCCACGCTGCTGACCGCCTCGGGCGAACCGGATCTGGAAGCCCAGGGACGGCTGGTGGAGTACGTGTTGGCCTGCGGCGCCGTCGCCATCGGCCATATGGGCGGCGCGTAGGAATACTACAAAATCGTCGCGTACGACCGGGATCTGATCCTGCGCACGCTGGCCAAACAGGTGAACGGCCGGGTGCCCATCTTCGTCGGCACAACGGACATCGCCCGCAAAACCGCTTTGCGCCAGGCGGAGGAGGCCAAAGACCAGGGAGCCAGTTTGATTATGGTCTGCTCTCCCGTGATGGGTACCCTTTCCCGCGCGGAGCTTATGCGCTACTACGAGGACGTGGGGCGCGCCACCGACCTGCCCATTATCGTGCAGGACACGGGGGCCAGCTCGTCTCACTACACGGCGGACTTCATCCTGGAAGTCAGCGACAGAGTGCCCAACGTAGGCTACGTCAAGTCGGAAGGGTCCAACTGCCTGCCGAAAACGAAAGCGCTGGCGGAAAAACTAAACGGCGCCGTGCAGATTATCGGCGGCAGCGGCGGATACGCCATGCCGACGCTGCTTCGGCTGGGCGTGACCGCCTTTATGACGGGCACCGAGTGCACCGACGTACATAACGACGTGATCCAGGCCTACTTTGCCGGCGACGCCGACAAGGCCGACGAGCTGTATTACAAGACCATCCTTTCCTACCTCTACTTCTTCACCCTCAACAACCGCTACTTCCTCAAGTACATGCTGAAACGCCGGGGGATTGTGGACGAGGTGCACATGGTGTTCCCCGACGATGTGGGCGTGCCCGACCCCTTTATTATTGCCGAAATGGACCGCACGCTAGACAACATCAACCGCTACCGCGGGAAAAACGTGCTGTAAATTCCGGCGGGAAGGTTTTTGAAAACGCCTGCCGGTTTGCTTGGCCGCCGGTTTGCGCCTGGCTGCGTACCGTCCGCATAGGGGGTGCAAACCGGCCCCGGCAGAACCGAAAGCCTTCTTCCATTCGAACATCCGTAGCTAAAGGGAGAGGAAACCATGAGGAAAACGATTCTGTGCGCTTTGCTCATCGTTGTCACGCTGCTTTCTGCCTGCGGCGGAACCGGCGAGCCCCAGGTACCCGTTTCCCAGCTGGAAGTCGAGCACGTTATCTCGCTGATTGACGCCATCGGCGAGGTCGGCTATACTTCCCTGTCCGCCATCAACCGGGCGGAACACGCCTATAACGCCCTGACCGAGGAGCAGAAACAGCAGGTTATCAACGCCCAGACCCTGCTGGACGCCCGGAAAACCTACAACGAGCTGGT
>JAKPBM010000358.1 GCA_029778935.1 Bacillota bacterium
AGATGATGGATGAAGCCCTCTACGGCCTGACCGTGGCGGAGTATTTTGCCGCGACGGAGTATTACTACCACATGGACACCCTGGCGCTGCTGGGGTTAACGCCGGAGTTTATTTTATCGGACCAGCAGCTAAGCACCCTTTCCGGCGGGGAGAAGGTGAAAGTGCAGCTGTGCCGGCTGCTTTTGGAAGAGCCGGACGTGCTGCTTTTGGACGAACCGACCAACGACCTGGACATGGAAACCCTCTGCTGGCTGGAGCGGTTTCTCGGTCAGACGAAACTGCCGGTGCTGTTTATCTCCCACGACGAAACGCTCATCGAGAGAACGGCCAACGTGATTTTGCACATGGAGCAGCTCATCCGCAAGACCCGGTGCCGGATGACCGTGGCAAGAAGCGGCTACCGGGAGTATCTGGAAGCGAGAAAACGGCAGTTTTCCCATCAGGAGCAAGTGGCCCAGAAGCAGCGGGACGAGTTTGACAGGAAACTGGAGAAGTGGCAGCGGATTTACAACCGGGTCGACCACGAACAGGAGACCATCAGCCGCGCCGACCCCGCCGGCGGCCGCCTGCTGAAGAAGAAAATGCACTCGGTGCTGTCCCAAAGGCGCCGGCTGGAGCGGGAGAAGGAGAATTTCCTCGACTTCCCCGAGGAAGAAGAGGCCATTTTGACAAAATTCAGCGAGGAAATCTTCCTTCCGCCGGGGAAAACGGTGCTGGATTTGCAAATAGAGCAGCTTCACGTCGGCGGGCGGACGCTGGCGGAAGACATCCGGCTGCATGTTACCGGCGGGCAGAAAATCGGCATTGTGGGGCGAAACGGCGCGGGCAAGTCGACACTGCTGGCCGAGATTTGGGGCGCGCTGAAAGACCGGAAGGATATCACCGCCGCGTTCATGCCCCAAAACTACGCGGAGGCCCTCGACTACGACAAAACGCCGGTGGAATACCTGGCGGAACACTATACCAAGGAGGAAGTCACCAAAGCCCGCACGTTCTTAGGCTGTATGCGGTTTACCCACGAGGAGATGACGGGGAAAATCCGCGACCTTTCCGGCGGGCAGAAGGCAAAGCTGTTGTTTTTGGAAATGGTGCTGAAAAACGCCGACGTGCTGGTTTTAGACGAGCCGACGCGCAATTTCAGCCCCCTGTCGGCCCCCGTTGTGCGGAAAGCGCTTAAAAACTTCAACGGCGCCATCATCAGCGTGTCTCACGACAGAAAATACCTTTCCGAAGTGTGCGACGAGGTCTGGGAGCTGACCGAAGAAGGGTTGAAACCGGCGGAATACCGGGTATAAGAATACAGGCGGCAAAAGTTGCGCGTTTGCCGCCTGTTTTTATTTTGCAGAGGGAAAGGCAGCGAAAATGTTGTAAAAAATTATGTGTCAAATCGAAGCGGCCCTCTTGTTGAAAACGACATACTTTTGTGCAAGATGATTTGTCGAAAGGGGCTAAAAAATGGCGGGCGGAATCCGATATATAGGGTACGGAAGCCATAGACGGCGGCTGTGGCGTACGAACGGCCGCTACCTATGACGGAAAATTGCAGGAACGGAATCTTGCAACACATTCAAGGAGGAAGAAACATGAGAATCAACCACAACATCTCCGCGATGAACACCTACCGGCAGTACAACGTGAACACCCGGAACGCCAGCAAGTCCATGGAGAAGCTCTCCAGCGGCTACCGGATCAACCGCGCTGCCGACGACGCTGCCGGTCTCTCGATTTCCGAGAAAATGCGCAGCCAGATTCGCGGCCTGAGCCAGGCCACCCGCAACGCCGAGGACGGCATTTCCTTCATCCAGACGGCGGAAGGCGCCCTGAACGAAGTTTCCGATATGCTCGTTCGTCTGAAGGAGCTGGCTGTTCAGGTTCAGAACGGCACCTACAGCGAGAACGACAAGGCCAACATCGGCGCTGAAATGAAGGCTCTGGGCAAGGCCATCAGCGACATCTACATCAACACCAAGTTCAACGGCATCGAAGTGTTTGGCAAGCACGAAATCGACGACACCACCGGCGGTCTGGCAGCGAGCGACGGCACCGACCCGAACACCAACGAGAGACTCGTAGCCGCCACCATCGTCTACGGCGAAGACGCCACCCAGAAGGTCGAAATCGGCGCCGCCGTGACCACCGCGCTGGCCGCTCTGACGGCTGAAACCGCTACCGCCGACACCGCCCCGACGGATGTTTCTGTCGCGCTGGTTGAGGCCGCCATCGACGAGGTCAACACCATCCGTGCCGGCTACGGCGCTATCCAGAACCAGCTGGAGCATGCGTCCAACAACCTGGCTACGACCAAGGAGAACCTCCAGTCCGCCGAGTCCCGTATCCGCGACGTGGATATGGCCGAGGAAATGATGGAGTACACCAAGAACAACATCCTGATCCAGGCCGCCCAGGCGATGCTGGCCCAGGCCAACACGCAGCCCCAGGGCATCCTGCAGCTCCTGCAGTAAGGTTAGCCTAGCCGCTTAAGTAAGCGGGAACGGATTCCCGCTTTCCATTCAAGGAGGAAGAAACAATGAGAATTAACCACAACATTTCTGCCATGAACACCTACCGGCAGTACAATGTGAATACCCGGAACGCCAGCAAGTCCATGGAGAAACTCTCCAGCGGCTACCGGATTAACCGTGCTGCCGATGACGCTGCCGGTCTCTCGATTTCCGAGAAGATGCGCAGCCAGATTCGCGGCCTGAGCCAGGCCACCCGTAACGCCGAGGACGGCATCTCCTTTATCCAGACGGCGGAAGGCGCCCTGAACGAAGTTTCCGATATGCTCGTTCGTCTGAAGGAGCTGGCTGTTCAGGTTCAGAACGGCACCTACAGCGCCAACGACAAGGCCAACATCGGCGCTGAGATGAAAGCTCTGGGCAAGGCCATCAGCGACATCTTCGTGAACACCAAGTTCAATGGCATCGAAGTGTTCGGCACGCAGGAACTGGCTAGCACTGAAGCCATGACCGGCGATGAAGTGGCGGAAGCGCTGTCCCAGCTGGGCAACGACGGTGACTTCATCCGGTTCCAAAACGGCGCCTGGGAAGTGGCCGATGCTGCGGACTTTGATAAAGACTCCGGGGATGCTGATAAGGGCCTGCAGTTCAGCGCGGTTCAGAGCAATATCGGCCGGAACGTCGCTGTGGAAGGCAAGATTTACAAAATCGTGGGCGATAAGATCCACGAAGTGGACCTGGAAAATCTTGACGCGAACGATCTGCCGACGGTCGGCAACGCAGTTGCGTTTGACGACGTCGATGAAGCGACGATCGACGCTCTCGTTGGCAAAGACGGTTCCCAGCAGGCCGCCAAGATCGTTTACGGCGAAGACGCCAACCAGGATGTTGTCATCTACGCCGCCAAGACCCAGAAGCTGGCCGATTTGACGGCTCTTACGGCTGCCGCCACCACCGCCAACGGCGCTATGGCTGTTACAGTTACCGCGGTTGAGGCTGCCATCGACGAGGTCAACACCATCCGTGCCGGCTACGGCGCTATCCAGAACCAGCTGGAGCATGCGTCCAACAACCTGGCTACGACCAAGGAAAACCTCCAGTCCGCCGAGTCCCGCATCCGCGAC
>JAKPBM010000370.1 GCA_029778935.1 Bacillota bacterium
CAAAATCAGGTAGTTCGACCAAATCCGCCTATAAAAACAGCCCGTCAGGCAAAAATCTTGCTTCTGACGGGCTATTCGTTATTTTTCAAGGCAAAACGGTTAAAAATCGCCGTTTACGCCTGGTTGTGCTTTTCCTGGATATACTTGTGGATGGAAGCGGCGGCCGTCTTGCCCGCGCCCATGGCCAAAATGACCGTGGCGGCGCCTGTCACGGCGTCGCCGCCGGCGTAGACGCCTTCGCGGGAAGTAAGGCCTTCCTCGTTGACAATCAGGCAGCCGTGGCGGTTCGTTTCCAGGCCCTGGGTCGTGTTCCGGATGAGGGGGTTGGGCGACGTGCCGATGGCGATAATCACCGTGTCCACGTCCAGAACAAACTCCGAATCCGGCTTGGGCACAGGGCTGCGGCGACCGGAAGCGTCCGGTTCGCCCAGTTCCATCTCAATACACTTCATGCCGGCCACATAGCCTTGCTCGTCGGTGAGGATTTCCACGGGGTTGGAAAGTGTCTTGAAGATGACGCCTTCCTCCTTGGCGTGGTGCACTTCCTCCAGACGGGCGGGCATCTCCGCTTCGGAACGGCGGTAGACGATATACACTTCCTCGGCGCCCAGGCGCAGCGCGCAGCGGGCCGCGTCCATGGCCACGTTGCCTCCGCCGACGACGGCGACTTTCTTCGCGTTCTTAATCGGCGTGGCGCTGTCATCCTTATACGCCTTCATGAGGTTGATGCGGGTTAAAAATTCGTTGGCCGAGTAGACGCCGTTGGCGTTTTCGCCGGGGATGTTCATAAACCGGGGCAGACCGGCGCCGGAGCCGACGAAGATGGCTTCAAAGCCGTTGTCCAGCAGCTCGTCGATGGACATGACGCGGCCAATGACCATGTTGGTTTCCAGCTTGACGCCCAGCTTTTTGAGCACTTCGATTTCCTTCCGCACAATCTCCTTGGGCAGACGGAACTCGGGGATGCCGTACACCAGCACGCCGCCGGGCACGTGCAGCGCCTCAAAAATGGTCACATCGTAGCCGAGCCGGGCCAGATCGCCCGCGCAGGTAAGCCCCGCCGGGCCGGATCCGATGACGGCCACCTTGTGGCCGTTAGGCTCAGGTTTCACCAGGTCGTCCTCCGCGTGCTTTAAATACCAGTCGGCGGCGAACCGCTCCAGCCGGCCGATGCCGACAGGCTCGCCCTTTATGCCGCGCACGCAATTGGCTTCGCACTGGCTCTCCTGGGGGCAGACGCGGCCGCAGACGGCGGGCAGCGAGCTGGATTCGGCGAGGACTTCATACGCTTTCCGGTAATCCCGGTTTTTTATGGCAAGAATAAAGCCGGGGATATTAATATGAACGGGGCAGCCGGCAACGCAAGGTTTGTGCTTGCACTGCAGGCAGCGGTCCGCTTCGTTGATTGCCTGTTCTTCCGTATAGCCAAGGGCCACTTCGTCGAAGTTTTTGCGGCGCGCCTCGGGCGGCTGAACCGGCATTTCGTTTTTCTTAGGGGACATGTTAGGCATTGTTTTCGCCTCCTTTAAGGATACGGCAGGTCTCTTCCCGGGAACGCCGCTCAAAATCGCGGTACATCGAGCCGCGTTTCATGGCTTCGTCGAAGTCCACTTCGTGGCCGTCGAACTCCGGCCCGTCCACGCAGGCAAACTTCGTCTTCCCGCCGACGGTCAGGCGGCAGCCGCCGCACATGCCCGTTCCGTCGATCATGATGGGGTTCATGCTGACGACCGTCTTGATGCCGTACTGTTTTGTAAGCAGGCTGACGAATTTCATCATAACCAGCGGGCCGATGGCGATGACTTCGTCGTACTGGTTGCCCGATTCGATGAGGGCTTTCAGCGCGTCGGTAACTAAGCCCTTTTCGCCGTAGGAGCCGTCGTCGGTCATCAGTTTAACAACGTCGGACACGTTGTTAAACTCGTCTTCCAGAATGACCAGGTCTTTCGTGCGGAAGCCGACGATGGAATGCACCTCGGCGCCCAGCTCCTGCAGCTTTTTCGCCACGGGGTAAGCAATCGCGCAGCCGACGCCGCCGCCCACAACGGCCACCTTTTTCAAGCCTTCCAGCTCCGAAGGCTTGCCCAG
>JAKPBM010000378.1 GCA_029778935.1 Bacillota bacterium
TATAGGCGGCGGGGTCGCCCATTTGGGCTTCCGTCAGTTTTTCGCCAAAGTTGTTTGGCTCTGCCGAGTGCTCCCGAGGGTCTTTCTGCAGAGTGCCATCCAGATAGTACACGCCGGAAAGCAATGTGCCGTCCGACAGGCCGACAATCCCGCCGAAAAGGCCATTGGCTGAAATCGTACCGACGGAGTAGCAGCGGACGATTTCCCCATCGTTGTCCTGACCGGCAATACCGCCCATGCCGAAATACCCGGTTACATTTCCGGCGTTGAAACAGTCCTCAATCAGCGCCGCCTCGTTTCCGCCGGCAACACCGCCGGCGGCTAATTCGGCTTTGACTTCGCCCGTATTATAGGACTGGCTCACCACCTGCTGGTTGCCGCCCACAAGGCCGCCGACAATAGTGATGCCGGAAACGTCGCCCTCGTTTACGCAATTGTAGATTTCCGTGGAAGTACCGGCAATGCCGCCCACTCCCAGATGCCCTTCCACTTGTCCGGTGTTGCGGGCGTACTCAACCACGCCCAGGTTGCTTCCCACAACCCCGCCAGCGGCCGTGCTTCCCCGCACGGTGGCGCGGTTCACCACATTGGAAATCGTGCCCGCATTTATTCCCGCAACGGCGCCCGTGTACAAAAGGCCGCGGACATACCCGTCGCCGATGACGACATTTTTCACTTCCGCCCCGGTCCCACAAAGCCGAACAGCCCGCCCAGGCCCGTCGGGTTATCGACAAACAGGCCGTAAATCGTGTGCCCGCCGCCGTCAAAGGAGTCGGCAAAGGGGCGATCCGCCGTTCCGATGGGCGTCCACTGCCGGGCGGACAGCGTCCAGACGGGGATTCTGACGTTGTTGAGAACGATATCGCTTTCCAAACGGAAATGGGTGCCAATAAAGTCCTCCCCTTTGTTAACCCTTTCGGCCAAATAGGCCAGCTGCGCCGCCGTTTGGATGCGGTAGGGGTCGTCCTTGGTGCCGCTTCCGCCCGCAAACGGCTGTGTTTTCCCATTCCAGCGGGCGGATGTGGCTTTTGTAGTGTACATCATCAGGCGTACAAGCGATGGGGTGTCCCGCCCGCTGCCCGGCAAAATCGTCCAGACGTTTTTAAAATCCCATCCCTCATAAGACGCGGGATTTTTCATTTCCTCATCCGTCAGAGGCGTACCGTAGCCGTTGTGTTCCTCTACGCAGGACGCTCTGTAATAGCAGGAAATGATGGCTTGCTCGCCGACCGTATCCTCCTCTAAGAATTCCTCCAGAAATTCTTCGTCAAAAAATTCATCTGCCAGTGCATTAATCCCGACCAGGCCGCCAACAACCTCACCGTGCACGGTACCATAGTTGTAGCTGCATGTTATCTTGCCCAGCGCCAGGCCTCCCGCCAGGCCGCCGGCGCCGGATTCGCCGTAAATATCACCGATGTTGTAGCAATCTTCTATGAACCCGGTGTGCATTCCGGCAATCCCGCCGACGCAGATATCTCCGCTTACAAGTGCAGTGTTATAACACTGGATAACAGAAACCGTGTTAACCCCTGTAATACCGCCAATGAACAAACTATTACGCGTCTCAACAACACCGTAGTTTTTACAGTTAACTATATTTCCGCCGTTATAACCGCAGATGCCTCCCACAAAAATGCTATATTTCTCTGCGGAGATATGTCCCGACATGGTAACGTCAATAATATTGCCCAAAGTGCTAATCCCGGCTATGCCGCCAAAGCATGAACCGCCATGAATGTATGCAGAATAGATTCTCACATTCTGCACCCTTGCACCCAGGCCGATGGCGCCGAACAGCCCTTGAAAGTCTTCCTTAGTGTTTATGTACAAGCCTTCTATCGAATGGCCGCCGCCGTCAAAAACACCGGCGAAAACATTCTCCTCGCTGCCGATGGGTTCCCACGACTCCCCTTCCAGCAGTTTTCCATAGAGAGATCCCTCGGTTACCCAGCGGGCCCCCAGGTCTATATCCTTCGTCAGCCTGAAATGCACGCCCAGGCTGCTAAAGCCGTCTTTATGCAGCTTCGCAAGGTACCGAAGCTGTTCCGCCGTTTCGATGAGATATGGCGAATCCTCGGTGCCGTCGCCGCCGGCAAAGCCGGATGCCGCAGAAGCAGGCGCAATCAGGCCGTCGGAATCCCCGGCTTCGGCCGAAACAACCGTCGTGAACACCATGCCGGCCAGCATCAGTGTTGCAAAAAACAGTAGCCAGTGTGCGCGTTTCATTCAGTACCTCCTTTGGGCTTTCCTTATGCCGGGTTTACATTTCTTTGGTCAGATATTACCAAATACGTATGGCTGTGTCAACAAAAATATGAACAGATT
>JAKPBM010000384.1 GCA_029778935.1 Bacillota bacterium
AGGTTTCCGCCTCAATCTGGGTTTCGTCGAACCCCAGAACCGATATGACGCCGGTGGCGGTCAGCTTTTCCCGGGCTTCCAGGACAAGATTGCCTTTTCCACGTTTCGGTTCCATATGGCAGCACATCCCTTCTTTCACAAAAGGAATATGCGCCAATAAGGGCAAATATGTTAGATTTCCCTGTAAAGACCGGCGGCTTCGTCCTTGCCTGCGTGGGGCACGACGGAAAGCACCTCCACCGTAAGCGTTTTCTGGCCGAAACGGATGGAGATGACGTCGCCCACCTTCACTTCGTAGGATGCTTTGGCCGGTTTGCCGTTGACCGTGACCCGCTCGTTGTCGCAGGCCTCGTTGGCCACCGTGCGGCGCTTAATAAGCCGCGAAACTTTCAAGTATTTATCCAGTCGCATGAATTCATCTCGCTAGGGTATTTACTCGCCGGACACTTCCCGCTTTAACGCCGCGCCGGCTTTGAATACGGGCACCTTCTGCTCCGGAAGGTCGATAACTTCCTTGGTGCGGGGGTTTCTGGCTTTTCTGGCCTGGCGCACTTTCGTCTCAAAAGAGCCAAATCCCACCAATTGCACTTTTTCGCCGGAAATCAGCGCCTGGCGCACCGTTTCGATGGTCGCCGTAATCGCCTTGTCGGCGTCTTTCTTGGACAGCCCCGTTTTCGCGGCAACCGCGTCGATTAAGCCTTGTTTATTCATGTTTTTCCTGCCTCCTGTTTTCCGTTTTCACTTCGTTCCAAAACTTGTCCAGTTGCGCAAGGGGAGTATTTTCCATAACAAGGCCGTGGTGGTCGCATTTTTCTGCCACAGCAAGTACGCGTTTTTCAAACTTCTCGGTTGCCGCCGAGAGAGCGTCTTCGGCCGAAACCCCCAGATGCCGGGCAACATTTACGGCCGCAAACAGCAAATCGCCGATTTCCTCGGCAACATGTCTGGTTTTGTCTTCTCCGGCGGGTTCCGTAAGGGCCTGCCGAAGCTCGTCCACTTCTTCGGCAAGCTTGTCCAGCACCGGCTCGACCGCGTCCCAGTCGAAGCCGACCTTGGCGGCGCGGTGCTGCACCTTTTCGGCGCGGATCAGCGCCGGCAGGCTCTTTGCAACGCCGACGACAGCCTCCACCGCCGTTTTCTTCTTGGTCTTGTTCTTAATGTCCTCCCAGTTGTCCAGCACTTCTTCGGCAGAGCCGGTCTTCAGCTTCAAATCGCCGAAAATGTGGGGATGGCGGGTAATGAGCTTGCGGCACACGCCGTCCACCACGTCCGACTCGTCGAAAGCGCCTTCCTCTTTGGCAATCTGGGCATGGAACACCACCTGCAGCATCACGTCGCCCAGCTCTTCCTGCAAAAGCTCGTTGTCGCCGTTGTCGATGGCTTCACAGGCTTCGTATACCTCTTCAATGAAGTTACGGCGGATAGACTGGTGGGTCTGCTCTTTATCCCAGGGGCAGCCGTTTTCGCCGCGCAGGGTTTCCATAATGGCCAAAAGATCCTGATAGGTATACTTCTCATTTTGATGTTTTAAATGTATCACAATATCACCTGAAAAGCAAGTAGTTGTCGAAAGAAATTTGCGTAAATTATCAAATTTCTTCTGTTTTATGCCTAAATTTAGGAAGAATTCTCATGTCTTCCTTCCGGATGATGCCGGCGGAGAGCAAAAAGACAAAATACAGCAATCCGGCCGCGCCGACCCCCGCCGCCAAAGCCAGCCGGGAAGTAAACCACCGCAGCAAAAACGTGTAAATCCCGCGGGCGGCCAGTGTCGCCGCCAGCGCGCACACGGCGGGGACAAGCACCACGCGGCCAAACTCCGCAAATTTTCCGATGCGCCGCCGCAGGATAATGAGGTTCACAACGGAAATCACAAAATAGCAGGCCAGCGTCCCTAAAGGCGCGCCGTGGATGTTGATCCAGGGCGTGCCGATGAGCACGAAGTTGGCCACAATCTTGACCAGGCCCCCCGCCGCAAAGGAGATTATCGGCGCACGCATGACCCCCATGGCCTGCAGGGCCGACGTGGTCACGCTGGACAGGGCCGTAAACACCACCGCCGGCGCCAGCAGCCGGAGCAGCGGCGCGGCGATGGCCACGTCGCTGGCCCGGGAGAACAGCAGCGAAAGCAGCGGCCCCGGCAGCAACCCAAAGCCAAAGGCGCAGGGAAGCACAATGAGAAGCGTCATTCTGAGCACGGCGGCAGCGGTTTTCCGGATTTTCGGCAGGCCTTCCTTCCCCTTGGCCGCCGCACCCGCCAC
>JAKPBM010000446.1 GCA_029778935.1 Bacillota bacterium
CAGCAGCAAAGCGGCGAAAACGACGCTCGGCGTATAGTAGCGGGCGAAGCGGGTGATGAACTTTTCGCTGCGGCTCTTTTTGTCGGACGCCGTTTCCACCAGCTCCAAAATCTTCGCCACGGTGGATTCGCCGTATTCCCGCAGCACTTCGATGGTCAGGACCCCCGTCTGGTTGATGCAGCCGCTGACAACGCTGTCGCCCGCGGCGACGTCTTTGGGGACGGCTTCGCCCGTTAGGGCGGAGGTGTCCAGGGCGGAGCGCCCCTGGGTGACGATGCCGTCCAGCGGGATGCGCTCGCCGGGTTTGACCACGATGGTTTCGCCCACGGCCACTTCCTCGGGGTCCACCTGGGTCAATACGCCGTTTCGCAGCACGTTGGCAAACTCGGGGCGGATATCCATGGCCGCGGCGATGGAGCGGCGGGATTTGGATACGGCGTAGGACTGGAACAGCTCGCCCACCTGATAAAACAGCATCACGGCCACGGCCTCGGCGTATTCGCCCAGGAAAAAAGCGCCGACGGTGGCAAGGGCCATGAGGAAGTTTTCGTCAAACACCTGGCCCCGGAGGATGTTCCGCACGGCCTCCCAAAGCACATCCAGGCCGATGACCGCGTAGGCCACCAGCGCCAGCGGCAGTTCGATGCTTTGCAGCACCGGGCTGGCAAACACCTCCCAGCCCGTTAGGGAGTACGCCGCGCTCCTAAAATGTACGAACAGCAGCAGCACAAACAGCGCGGCCGCTATATATATGCGCTTTAGCGCGCTTTTTTCTTCATGAGACATACGTAAGCCTTCTTTATGCCGGAATTTTGCAAGTATCAGACGACGAAAGCCACGTCGGCGCTGACCCGTTTGGCCGCCTGTTCGGCCTGCCGCAGAATGTCGTCGAACCGGTCGTCCGGGGCCTCCAGCGTCAGGCGCTGGGTGATGAAGTTGACGCGCGCCTCCGTCACGCAGCCGATTTTGGCGATGGCCCTTTCGATTTTGGCCGCGCAGCCGGGACAGTCAAGCCCTTTGATTTTGATATGTTTCTTCACGGTGCATACCCCCTCCTCAAAATTCAACAATCAAATAATCATTTAATTGTCTAATGATAGTATACGATATTCCGCCGCAATTGTCAACTTGATTTTGAAAGATTTTCCAAGATTTTTTCGATGAGAATCGCAAAGGGCGAGGGGGCATTCCCAGCGGCGGGGGTTGACCAGACAAACATGGGTGCGACAACCCGACCGACAGCCGGGACGGCGCGGCAACCGGCAATCCTGGCGACACGGTGGCCGATAACCCGACCGGCGCCCCAGGCCGATACGGTAGCCGGCAAACAACCGGCTGACAGGAACCGCCTGCCAGCCGGCGAATCCGGAGGGAATCGGCGGCCGTACCACCGGCTGTTTGCCGCGGCCGCCCGTCGCCCGTACTCCCCATACATAAAAAAGCCACCTAGTCCGCCTTATCGGCTGCCCAATAGTAAAATGCTTGTTACTCTGTCAGCCCCGACGATATAGCGCGACCTCCTTCTGTGGTCTCTGCATGCCCGCCCGGGGGCCGCCTTGACGCGGATGCCCATTTGGCAGCAAAATTGGCCGCCAACCTGCCTTTTACCTTCGCCCGCCGTTTATCCGCCCGGGGAACCGCTTTTTCATAGCCACTGCCCGGCGGGAGCCGCCCCGCCGCAGATGTTCACTTGGCCGACGGCAGTGCAAAGGCCGTGTGCAGTCCGTCCGAGAGTCAATAAGAAGCATCTGAAAGCGTTTCGCTATCCGGCAATGTCCCCGTTCCCCCGCCATTTAGCAAAACCGGCCGCGCCCGTCCCCATCTTACGCCGCCCCGCACCGCGCCGTCTGCCGCCTGCTTCTCGTCCCGCGCCCCGCCCCCTTTATGGATCCGCTCGGAGTCCGCTTTTTCATAGACGCTGCCCTGCAGAGGGTCGCCCCGCCGAGATGCCCGTCTAGCATCTACCGCCAATCCGGATTCGCCCGCCACCCGGGAAAACGGATCCGTACCCTGCCATCCCGCCCCACGCCGTACCCGCTACCCACACCTCGCCCCTGCCGCTCAGCCGCTCGCCACCCGGCGCCCACATCTTACCTGTCATCCCACGCAGAATTCGTCTGCCACCCCGCCCCACGCCGTACCGACCGCCCACGTCCCGCCCCTGCCGCTCAGCCGCTCGCCACCCGGCGCCCACATCTTACCTGCCATCCCACGCAGAATTCGTCTGCCACCCCCACCGTCCGACAAAACCGGCCGCGCCCGTCCCTATCTTACGCCGCCTGCTTCTCGTCCCGCGCCGAACTCGCCGCCTGTGCTTTACCATGGCTCAGCCCGCCGTTCCACATCTTGCTGTCGCGCCCGCCGCCCCTGCTACCTCACGTCCGCCCCGCTACTTTGCTCCCGTTGTCCGCTCCGTCCTGCCGTTCCGCCCCTGCCGCCTCACGAAGTTG
>JAKPBM010000457.1 GCA_029778935.1 Bacillota bacterium
TGGCAAAAACCACGGCAAACACGCTGGCCACCGAGATCACAATGCTCTTCCAGGGCAGCATAAACGCAACCGCCCACCCGCTGGAAACGGACCGGAACATGAGATACGTCAGACCCAGCGCCGCCGGAATGCCGTACATCAGCCCCTTAAAGCCGTAGAGCAGGCATTCGTAGTTCATCATCCGCTGAAAGCCTTTATCCGTCACGCCGATGCTTTTAAGCATGGCAAACTCCCTCCGGCGCAGGGCGATGTTGGTGGAAATGGTGTTGAACACGTTGGCCATGGCAATCAGGGAAATCAGCGCGATAAAGCCGTAGGAGAACACGTTTAAAATCAGCACCAGGCTGCGCAAAGCTTCCACGCTGGCGGCATAGTCAATTAAGCCGCTTGTCCTGTAGCCCATGGACGACAGCACGGTCAGCATCTCGTTGTAGGCTTTCCTGTGGTTTTCGGCGTTGAAGTACATCCGAAGGGTGCCGTCGGCAGGCTCCTGCCCGCCCACAACCGTTTCCCGCGCGCTGAACGGGTACAGAATCGTCAGCCCGTAGTAGTTGGGGCTTACGGAGAAGGGCGCCTCTTTGGCCACATCGGCGATCTCGGCCGTAAACGTGTGCCACAGTTCGTCGTTTGTAAAGGTTTTCTCGCTGCCGTCGGCAAGGGACTCGTAGACGTAGAGGGCTTCGCCGTTTTCCCCGTCGACCACTTCCTTCAGAGTGTAGCCTTCCGGTTCCTGAAAGCCGCGCACTTCCATGGCAAACCCGCCGGACTGCAGCAGGCGGAAGGTGCGGAACCGGCCGTCGGCGCCCTGGTAGCGGATAAAGTCCAGCGCCACCGATTTGGGCTGTTCCGGGTTCCTATACGCCGCCGGGTCGAGCTTTGCCTGCTCCAGGAAGGAGAGAAAGTTCACGTCGTCGATAAACAGCACATAGCCGACCACGTTGTACACGCCGTTTTCCTCGGAGAAAAGGTCTTCCAGCCCCTGGGTTTTCGAGTTCACTTTGTCCGCGGGCACGGCGATTTCGCCCACGTACTCGTAGGAATAGGCGCTTTTCGTCACGCCCGACACCCGGGACAAGGCGGTAAACAGCTCCGCCCAGTCTTCCCTTTCCACCAGTTCATACTGCCGCAGCTCGTAGCAAAGGTCGAAATCCGCCCGGTCTAATACGTCGCTGGCGCTCATCATGGTGTATTGGGAGAAGCTGCTGGCGGAGATAAACAGCACGACGCTCACAAACAGGGAAACCACCGTCGCTCTGTACTGCTTTTTGCTGCGCTTAAAGTTTTTGGAAGCCAGCACGCCTTCGATGCCGAACAGCGACAGGGTCAGTTTCGACGTACGCACCTTGCGGGGCGAGATTTTGATGTCCCTTGTCTGCCGGATGGCTTCGATGACGGGGATTCTCAGGGCCCTTCTGGCCGGCAGCGCCGCGGAAACAAGCACCGTCACCAGCCCCAGCAAAGCGGCAATCGCCAGCGCCTGCCAGGACGTGTGCAGGGTCAGCTTGACTGGGTTGGCCAAGTCGGGGCCGACCATGGTTAAGAACGGCTTTTCGAGGAAGCGAAGCGTAAGCCCGATGCCCAGCACGCCGGAGCCGACGCCCACCGGAATACCGATGCAGCTTAAAAACAGCGCCTCAAAGAGCACGCTTCGGCGCATCTGCCGCCGGGTCGCGCCGACGGAGGAGAGAATGCCGAACTGCTTTGTCCGCTCGCTTAAGGAGATGGAGAAAGAGTTGTAAATCAGCGACACGGAGCCGAACACGATGATGAGAATCAGGATGCTGCCCATGCCGTAGAGCACCGAGCGGAAGCTGCTGCTTCTGGACTGGCCGGTGGCCATCATGTAATCGGTGTTGACGGCCGTCCGATACTCCGCATAGGGGCTTTTTTCCACCAGGTCGTAGGCGTCGCCGGGACGGTGCATGGTCACGTAGGCGTCCGCCGGGCGGCTGGTGTCGTTGGCAACGGTCAGAAGGGTATAGCCCGGGGCGCTGCTGCGCTCAAAAGAGGCTTTGTAGTAGACGCCCACCACGGTGAAAATGGCCAGTTGGCCGTTTTCGAAAGTTTCTTCTACGGAATACCCGTCAAACTGGGTAAGCCGCACGCCGTTAAGCATCCGGTCGCCGACGGTCAAGGTGAAAGTCGTGCCCACGGCATACTCGGGGTACAAAGCCGCCAGATGGGACGGCACAAGCACTTCCCCTTCCACCTGGGGCAGGCGCCCTTCCACAAGGTGGACGGGCATCATTTGGGGGAACGCTTCGTTCATGCCGCCGAGGAAGAGATAGGGCTTTGTGTCGTTTTTCACATCGTCCAGCTTTGCGTAGCCCAGGTGGTATAATAGCGCCGTTTCGGACACGCCCTCTTCCGCCAAAAGGGCGTCCACGCCCGCCTTGTCCAGCCCCATGATGCGGCCATGCCAGGCGCCGTCGGACGCGATGGTGATACTTAAAAGGTAGTTTTGCAAACTGGTAATCGACGTCGTCACCGCCGTCAGCATGGCCACGGACAGGACGATGCCGATAATCGTCACCAGCGTCCGCACCCGGTTGCGGGCAAGGGACTTTAAGGTGTAGCGGTGTAGGATGTTCACTGCCCCGTCACCTCGTCCCGGATGATTTTGCCGTCTTCGATGGCGATGACGCGGCCGGCCTGCAGGGCGATGTTTTCGTCGTGAGTGATGATAAGCACCGTCTGGTTGTACTTCTTGTTGGACGCCCGCAGAAGGTTGATGATGTCCTGGCTGTTTTTACTGTCCAAATTGCCCGTCGGCTCGTCTGCCAGCAGAATCGAAGGCGAGTTTATAAGCGCCCGGCCGATGGAAACCCTCTGCTGCTGGCCGCCGGAGAGCTGGTTGGGCAGGTGCTTTTCCCGGCCCGTCAGGCGCAGGGTGGAGAGAAGCTCGTTTAAATAGTCCTTATTTACCTTCCGTCCGTCCAAAAGCACGGGCAGCGTGATGTTCTCCACCACGTTTAACACGGGGATAAGGTTGTAAAACTGGTAAATCAGCCCCACCTGCCGCCGCCGGAAGATGGCCAGCTTCTCGTCGTTCTGCTTATACACGTCGCAGCCGTCCACCAGCACGCGCCCCGAGGTAGGCCGGTCGACGCCGCCCAGAATGTGCAGCAGCGTGCTCTTGCCGGAGCCGGACGGGCCGACGATGGCCACAAACTCGCCCTTGGAAACGGAGAAGGACACGTTGTCCAGCGCCCGCACGGCGTTTTCGCCCGTTCCGTAAATCTTGGTCAGGTTTTCTACCCGCAGTATTTCCATATATATCCTCCTTAGGAATCTGGTTTCCTGTTACGCGGGTTATTATACAAAAGCAAGGTGACGGCTCCATGACGCGAAAATGACAGATTCGTCACTTTAGAAAAAAAAGCCTTCCTTGCGGAAGGCTAAAGCACGCTCTTATAAAACCGGATGGCAAAACAGGCCCCGCCCGGCCGGTCGAGCACCTTGACCGTGCCGTTCTGGGCCGAAATAATCTGCCTGGCTAAGGCCAGGCCGATGCCGATGCTGCCCGGGGCGGCGTTTTTGCCCTTATAGAATCGGTCGAAGATTTTGTTTTGCTCCTCCTTGGGGATGCCCGGGCCTGTATCGGAAATCTGGATTTCCGTCAGCACCGCGTTTTCCCGGGCGAAAATGGCGATTTTCCCGCCGGCAGGCGTGTGTTCCATGCAGTTTTTTAAGATGTTGCCCACAGCCTCCGCTGTCCAGGGCAAATCGCCCGTAAACATGGGCTGGCCTTCCAGCTGCACTTCCAGCTGCTGGTCCCTAAGCTCCATGGAAACGGCCAGCGGGGCCACGGCTTTTTGAATCAGTTCCGAAACAGGTACCCGGTCGGCGCGGAAAGTGACCGTGCCCGCGTCCAGCCTGGAAAGCTTCAACAGCGCCTCGATCAGCCAGCCGATGCGCTCGAGCATGTCCTGCAGCTCGGTAAGCAGCTCCTCTCGGCGAGTTTCCGGCAGGTTCGGCTCTTCCAGCAAAGACGCCACCAGCCGCACGGATGTCAAAGGGGTTCGCAGCTGGTGGGAGATGTCGGCGATGGCGTCGGCCAGGCGGGCTTTTTCGCCGGAAAGCCGCTCGGCCTGTTCCCTTAGGCGCACGGTCATCTTCGCCACTTCGCTCTGGAGGATGCTCAGCTCCC
>JAKPBM010000031.1 GCA_029778935.1 Bacillota bacterium
CGTTGGGATACAACGCCTTGAGCTGCGCCAGCCGCCCCTCCGTAAGCGTGTACCCCAGCCCGCCCCAGACATAGCCGGAGCCGACCTGCGCTTCGCACAGCCGGGCCAGCTGTTCTCCCGTCATGTTCGTTCCCCCCTAATCCTTTTTGCCGCTCTGTTTGATAATCTGGTGGCCGTACACCGCCGTCGCCGCACAGAGAATGCCCTGCGCCGTCCCGGAAAACAGCGTGCCAAGCCATTCCTCCGCCGTTTTCGGCGGCCGCTCGGCAATGCTCCAAACAATGGCCAGCACGACCCCCGCCAGCCCCAGCAGCAGCGGAATCCGCTTGTCCTTCACCACCGCCGCCTGCTTGAGCATCTTCCCCAGCGCCATCAGCGCCGCCGCCAGAATCACCAGCTCCGGGTGAATAAATTCCATCAGTCCGTTTTCCATACATTCCCCTCCTACACCGCCAAAATCATCGAAACCAGGGCGGACACGGCAGCTCCCGTCGCCGCCGACATCAGCCGGTCAATCCAGGCCGCCGGCCGCCCTTCCAGCCTTGTCAGCCTCTCTTTCTGCTCCGAAAGCTGCGCCGTATGTTGCTTTAAAATCTCCGCCATCTGCACCGACAGCGTCGTAATTTTCTCCAGCCCCTGTTCCAGCCGGTCCAGCCGCTTCTGCTCCCTTTGAAACCGCTCGTCGGTCAGCTGGCAATGGCCCAAAAACACATCCTTGCTGACAGTTTCCACGGCCTATCCCTCTCCTCCGCCGCCCGCGGCCAGCAGCAATTCGGTGAATTCCTCCTCCGTGATGCGCCCGAAGGTGCGGTACACCTGCAGCATTTCCAAAACGGCTTCCCGGTCAAACCCGCCGCGCCCGATAATCCTCCGCATCAGCTGATAAATCAAGCCAAGCCCTCCTTACAGCCCGTTTTCCAACAGCAGCAGCCTCATCTCATGGTCGGCCAGCATGAAATCCCGCTGCGCGTTTTCGTCCTGCTGAACCTCGCCGTCGGCAAAGTAGTCGTCGGGCACAGTCGCCGTTTCCCACGTTACGCCGGACACGCCGACCCGAACCATTTGGATTTCCATACTTACAAAGCCCCCTTTTCCCAGCCGAGCAGTACAACTTCGCTAAACTCCACAAACCGGCTTCCCGTGAAGTTTTGGAGGATCATCTGCAGGGAGGAAAACGCCGCCCCCTCCGCCATCTTGTAGGCGCCGATGGAAAAGCCGCTCATATCCCCGTGGGAAAACTGGAACACCGCCTGCAGGTGTCGCCCCAAAGGCGTCAGCTGCGCGTTAATGGCAAAAGGCATCGTCTGCGACGTGATATGGGGAAGAAACTCCGCCAGCATCGTGTTGTAGTTGGTTGCCTTCGTCCAGTAAGGCGTCCTGTCGGTGTTGGACCCATGTATGTCCATATAGTTGGAACCGGCATAGGTGGCGGACGAATCGTTGTTGACGCGGAAGCGGATCCGCTCGTTGCCGCTGGAAATCAGCGCCTGCCCGAAGGCCAGCAGCTGAAACTTCCAATACTTGTCCGTGTCAATGCCCGTCAAGTCCAGCGAAAACACCTCGCCGGAGTTCACCCGAACGTTATGCGCCCGAACCAGCCGCCGCCACATTTCCCCGCCAACCAGGCGGCGAAGCACATCCACCGGCTTTGCCGTAGCAGGCAGCCCGCAGACCTCCAGCACTTCCTCGTCCAGCACTTCCCCCTTCGCGTACGCCCCCACCATCTCGGCGGTGTAATCTCCCGGCTGGGCCACCACATTGCCGGCCCGGCCGAACACGCTGGCCACCGCCCCGGATTTAAACGCCGCGTCGTCCACATACTTTTTCGTCGCCGGATGATAATCCGCCGTCGGGGCAAAGGGAACCGTGTTCGTTTTTTCCAGGACATTTGCCTTCCGCGCCGCCGCGTCCAGCGCGTCCTGCACGGACATGCCCTCCCGGATCCCAATCTGCGCCGCCCCCTCGCTGCCGGTCAAAATATCCACCGCCGCGTTGAACTTCGGCACAATCACTTCTTTGGCCAGCGCGTCAAACCGCGCCTTCATCTCGGCGGCGGAAAGCTCCGGCCGGTCGGGCAGGCTGGCAATATCCTTGCCCGCGTAATTCTCCGGCTGAATTTTCAAATCCTTCAGCGTCATTGTGTCACTCCTTTACTGCAGCAGTCCGTCCACCGTAAACTGCTTAATGATGCCGTAGATGCCAAACCCTTCGTCGGGCGCGTCGTTCTGCACAACAAGCTGCAGCGCCATGTATTTGGGCACCTTCATGCGCAGCGGAAACCCTTGGGGCAGCCCCGACGTCTGAAACGACACCCGGGAAAAGTCCACGTCGGCAAAGTCCAGCATATCTACCTTGAACTCAGCCACAAGCCTAGGCGGCGTCCCCTCCGTCTGGGCGTATATCTTGGCCGACGAGCGGACATACGGTTTCAGCAAGACAGAGCAAAACCGCGGCGAAACCGTCTTATACCGGCTGAAATCGCCGTCGTCGTCGCTTTTGGTGGCCCAGGCGGCGGATATGGCTTCCCCGTCGTCGTTGTACCGGTACTTTTCGGGCAAATCAGTGTTAAACCGGCAAAACCGCCCGTCCGCTGTGCCAAAATACAAGTCCCCCTTGTGCTCGGCCAGCACATGGGCCGGCACGTTTTCCCAGTAGTAGCACTCGTAGACGTACTCTCCCCCCGCCTGGGGCTGGTACACCCGGGGCTGCCGCCCGTCCAAAATGTAGCACCGGCCGTTAATTGCCAGCACAAAGTATCCGTTCCACTCCACGGCCGCCGCGTCCGAAAGGTTTTCCTCTTTCAAAAGCTTCGCATCCACAAAAAAGCTCCGGTTCTGCACCTTCCGCTCGGAAGTCACAGGGCTTGTGGTAATCCCGAAGATCCCCGCCGGCGAAAGGTACAGGCACTCGTCAATCAAGTTGCCGATGGCAAAGGGCGAAACCGCCCCCACGCCCGCAGCACTCTGGGCCAGCGGAAACACAAACCGCCCCTCCGCATCCAGCTGGCAGCTGCGCACAAAAAGCGTCGCG
>JAKPBM010000045.1 GCA_029778935.1 Bacillota bacterium
CGCGTCATATTCAACGAAATCAACACCCTGCCGGGGTTCACGAAAATCAGTATGTACCCCAAGCTGTTTGACCGGGCGGGGATTTCCTATTCCGAACTGATTACAAAACTCATTCTCCTGGGAAAAGAGGCGTAAGGCATGGTTCGACCGGACAATCGCCCCATCGGCGTGTTTGACAGCGGATTGGGCGGGCTGACGGCGGTCAGGGAAATATTGACCTTGCTTCCGGGGGAGGACATCGTATACCTCGGGGACACGGGCCGCGTGCCTTACGGCACCCGTTCGACGGAAACCATTGTAAAATATACCGAGCAGGCCTTTGCCTTCCTCGTTTCCCAAAACGTAAAGCGCATCATCGTCGCCTGCGGCACGGTCAGCGCCGTGGCGCTGGGCCGGGCCAAACTTCCTCCTGTGCCGGTGACGGGGGTGGTGGACGTGGCGGCGGAAGCGGCCGCGGCAAAAACTCAAAACGGCAGAATCGGCGTGCTGGGCACGCCGGCCACCATCGCTTCCGGCGCGTACGAACGGCGCATCGCGGCTTTGCTGCCCTCGGCGGAGACGGTGTCTGTGGCCTGCCCGCTGTTTGTGCCATTAGTGGAAGCGGGAAGGTTTTCGCGGGGAGACAAAGTGGTGGAGCTGGTGGCGGCGGAGTATCTGGAGCCGCTGCAAAAGGCAGGCGTGGATACGGTGATTCTGGGCTGCACCCACTACCCGCTGCTTTCCGACGTCATCGGCGCTTTGATGGGCGGCGGCGTAACGCTTGTCAACCCCGGCGCGGAGGCGGTGCAGCATGTGGCCCGCGAGCAGGCGCGGGAAGGGGCCGCCGACCGGGCCGCAGGTTCGGTGAAATACTTTGTCACCGACAGCATCGAGGGCTTTTCCTCCTCCGCCGCGCGGTTTCTGCAGCGGCCGGTGGACGGGAGCGTTGCAAAAATCGAAATTGAAAGAGGGTAACCTGTGAATACAAAGAAAACGGACGGACAGCCGGTGATGATCTCCATCCGCGGCGCCCAGTTCTCCGACGACGAGGACGACGTTGTCGAATTCGTGACGGCGGGCGAGTACTACAAAAGCGACAAGGGGTACGAAATCCGCTACCAGGAGACGGAGCTGACGGGCATGGAAGGCACGGAGACGCGCCTTTCCGTGGAAGGCCGGCGCGTTACCATGATGCGAACGGGCCGGTTCTCCACCCAGATGATTTTTGAGAAGGGCCAGAAGCATCTGTCTCTTTACAACACGCCGGCGGGCACGATGCTGGTGGGCGTGAACACGTCCTCGGTGGACATCGAGCTGGACGATCTGGGCGGCCGCCTGGCCGTGAACTACTCCGTGGAAATCGACAACGTGCTCACCGGCTACAACCGGTTCGAGCTGAAGGTACAAAAGGCGGGGGATTCCCTTCCCCAATAAGCTAGCGAGAAAGAGGTTTGCTATGGTCACCAGTGTATATCAGGAAGCCAAAAAAGCCCTGGCCGACGCGGTGTCGGCCGCGTTTGCAAAAGCCGTCGCCGCCGGCAAGCTTACGCCGGTGGAAGGGTTTGCGCCGGCGGTGGAGATACCCAAAGACGCCGCCAACGGCGACCTTTCCACGCCCTCGGCCATGGCCCTGGCCAAGTCCCAGCGCAAAGCGCCGAGAATTATCGCCCAGGCCATTTTAGAGCATATGGAGCCCCACCCCTTCTTTGAAAAGTACGAGGTGGCGGGCGCCGGGTTTATCAACGCCTTTTTCAGCAGCAACTGGTACGGCGAAGCGCTGAAACTCGTCGAACAGCGGGGGGCCGACTACGGCTCCATCAACGAAGGCAGACACCAAACCGTCATCATCGAATTCGTCTCCGCCAACCCCACGGGTCCCATGCACCTGGGCAACGCCCGTGGCGGCGTTCTGGGCGACACGCTGGCCTCCGTCATGGAAAAGGCCGGCTATAAGGTTTGGCGCGAATTCTACGTAAACGACGCGGGCAACCAGGTGGCCCTGTTCGGCCAGTCCCTAGAGGCCCGGTAT
>JAKPBM010000055.1 GCA_029778935.1 Bacillota bacterium
CTTTGCTCCCCGCGTGGTTGGGGGAATAGAAGGTCTGGGTGCCCCGGCTGGTCAGGTTCTGGAAGAAGTTCTGATGGATGCCGACGTAGATGGGCCGCTCCTGATCCATGGTAAAGGCCAGACGGTAGGCCAGGTCTTCCCTTTTTTGCTGGCGGATGGTTTTCGCGCTTTCACTGTGGAGCGAGCGGTCGTCTTCCCTGGTCAACACGGTTTTTACGCCCATAAACTTTAGAAACTCGTTCATGCGTAGGGTTATGCTCAGGTTCAGATCCTTTTCCACGGTTCCGGAACGGCCGGTCGTACCGCCGTCGGGCCCGCCGTGGCCGGCATCCAGCACCACCGTCACGGGCGTTTTCACGTCCGCTTCACCGGCTGCCGGAATGACCGGGCCGATGCGAAGCAAAATGCATACGGCCCCCACAAAAACAACCAGCGGAATCAGCAGTTTGAAAGGAGTTTTTTTAGTAAAAAACATCGGCAACACCTCATAGAAAAGATATTGCCGACGTTGCCGTATTATGTTACGAATTTTGCTCGTTTACCTCGGTAGGCGCATGTTTTTTGACCCAAAACTTCAGGTTCATGGGTTTGTCCTGAATCCCGTCCCGGAAGGCAAAATACGAAAGCAGCGGGATGGGAACCATGGGCGGGATGTAGAAGAGCACGCCCAAAAACGACGTGTTGGGCACGATTTTGCGGATCAGGTCAAAATACGGGGACCACGGGTACAATAGGTACCCGGTGATATTCTGGAACGAAGACAAAGAAGAAAGCGGGAAGCGGAAAATAAACCCCAGAATCGTCAACACCCAGAAGAACAGGATGGGCGAAATGCCAAACAAGCCGACGTACAGGCCCCAGACGGGTTCTTTCGGGGGGCGCACCACGGCGCCGGCCGTGTAATGTTCTTCCCCAAGCCGGTACATGTGCAAATATACCAGCCGCATCGTGCAGATCACGCCGACGACCAGAGGAATCCACTCGAAAACCTTCTTCACCTGGCCCTCTTTGTCGGAAAAGAGGATGACGGTCAGAGACACCATAAGGAGATAAATTGCCGCGCCGATGATTTGCGAGGAAAACAGCTTGAGTACCGTTCTATATGCCATGTATTTAAACGTGCGTTTTTTGTTCGGCATATGTACCACGCCTCCTGCGGAAACAACCCCAATAGTTTTACCATTTTTGTCATTAGTATATAATTTTAACAATCATCTGTCAACAATTTGGGTAAAATTTAAACAATTTCACACTTTATTAACATTCTTCATCTGGCTAGCCGTGCATACTTCCATGGAAAATCCGGAAAAATTGCTTGACAGACGCAAAGTTTCCTGCTATAATTCTATACGTTGCACGGCCTGTGGCGCCATAGCCAAGAGGTAAGGCAGAGGTCTGCAAAACCTTTACTCCCCGGTTCGAATCCGGGTGGCGCCTCCATATGAGACGATTGCTTTGGCAATCGTCTTTTTTTGTTGCGATTGTCGCGGGGCTGAAGCCCTTCCCTTGCCCAAGTCGCGTGGGGATCCAAAGAAACCGGCGGGATGTTTGCGCGGAAACTGCCGCAATCGGTGCGCCCATTGGGTCTGCAGGGATTGGACGGCGTAAACTGCATTTTGGCGGCCAGCGGCGCCAAGTAAGTTGCCACAAGATGTGTTCGGTAAAACCTCTAATGCGGCTGCGTCGGCAAAATCTAGTCGGTTCATTATGTTTATAACCGTTGCAAGAAACCCTTCGCTTCTCCGAACCTCGCGTTTTCGCAAAATAAAAGGCTGCAACTCTCCCGCATCGCACCATTCCGTATCCCGCATTTGCATATATTTGATTCCAAACGGCTTCCCAACAACCCTCTAGTATTTTATATTATCCCGCATAGCCGTATGATACCGT
>JAKPBM010000192.1 GCA_029778935.1 Bacillota bacterium
GTAGGTAATCTGGCCGGCCTACGCCTGCGCAGAAAAAAAGAGTACAGCGCTGACATCACCGGTTCAACTGCCCGAAGCAACGGTCGGTCAACATATATAGGATAACAGCTATGCACTTTTTGGATATGAAGCGCATAGCTGTTTTTATTTTTTAACCTTTAATAAAACACAGGCAACGAGTTGAGTTATGAATATCCAGGAGGGTTCTGACAGGCTTGGCGCTTGCAGGGGCTTTCCAATTTGCCTACCGGCGTTGGGGTATGCCCAGGCCGCCCTGATTCCTAAAGAAGAAAATAAAAAATTATAGATTGAAAGTTTGTAATATTCTATATTGCCAAATTTTTCCAAGATTGTAGTTCTATAATCTATTAATGATGAGGAAGTAAAGTTTATGTGGGAGTCGGAGAAGGCGAGCACGCTCACCCCGGAGGAGGACACGCTGAGAGATGTTTACCTGACATTTTCTCTTGGGCAGGAGATCTTCGGCATTGAAGTCCGGTATGTAACGGAAATCGTCAGTATGCAGACCATTACCGAGATACCGTATCTTCCCGAGCATGTCAAAGGCGTCATCAACCTGAGAGGCAGCATCATTCCCGTCATCGACGTGCGGCTGCGCTTTCGGAAAGAGCCTATGGCATACACCGAAAGGACCTGCGTCATCGTCATCGACATTGGCAACACATCCCTGGGCCTGATTGTCGATTCGGTGGCGGACGTCATCACCATCCCCGAGGAAGACACCGTGGACCCGCCCGAGTTTGTAAGCGCCCGCAACCGGTGCATCAAAAA
Organism: Bacillota bacterium; assembly: GCA_029778935.1. Lineage (GTDB taxonomy): Bacteria > Bacillota > Clostridia > Oscillospirales > QAMX01 > DUUG01. The sequence continues at coordinate 793 of JAKPBM010000192.1, forward strand.
AATCGGGAAAGTGGACAACGAGGTCAAATTGTTGCTGGACTGCGAAACCCTGTTAAGCGAAGACGAAATGGAAACTTTGTCGCAAGCCCTTTGATGGAACAAGGAGGAAAATTTTATGTCCAGATGGTTCAATAATAAGAAAATCGCAACTAGAATAATTTCAGGTTTTCTTACTATCATCGCCATATCCTGCGTCATTGGAATCGTCGGTATCCTGAACCTGAATTCTGTCCAGGATGCCTACGATCTGGACTATACCAACACCGCCAAAGCGATGGAGTACCTGGAATTAATCAGTTCCAAGTTTCAACAGATTCGCGTAAACACCATGGCATACGGCACCATTGCCGACACCCCCGAGTTAAAACAATACTACCGCGAAAGGCTTACCTGCACAAAGGCGTCATCGACGAAAACATCCAGGCCTACCGCAATGTGCTGGCTGGATATGACGCCGCCGAGGTACAGGCAGAGCTGGGCATGCTCAACAACATCGACCAGATGATCACCCAGTATGAGTCCATGACCGACGAGCTTATCAAGCAACTAGACGCCGGCGTCATCACCCGGGACGAATACGCCGCCAAATTTACCAAAGGCGGAGATGTTCTCACCTTTGCGCAGAACACGGAGACGGTTATCCGCGAGCTGATTACACATAACGTCAACTTCGCGGCAGAGCAGATTGCCGGCAACGGTAAGCAGGCCGACAGCTCCATCATCCTCATGGTGGCCGTGCTGGTGCTCGGCGTGGTGGTCGCGGTTGTGTTCAGCCTTATCATCTCCCGCGGCATCTCCATCCCCATCGGCAAAGTGGTCGAAGCCGCCGGAAAGCTGGCCGTCGGCGACATGGACATCGCCTTCGATATCGAAACCCAGGACGAAACCGGCCAGCTCATCAGAGCCTTCAAAGACCTTGTGGCCAGCACCAAGGAACAGGCCGCCGTTGTAGAGCGGGTTGCCGACGGCGACCTTTCGGTAGAGGTTCCCATCCGCTCCGAAAAAGACCTTATGGGCCAGAAGCTCGCCGCCATGGTCGCCAGCACGAAAGCCCAGGCCGCGGCCGTTGAAAGAATTGCCGACGGCGATTTGACCGTGGACGTGCCCGTCCGCTCCGCCAAGGACGTCATGGGCCAGAAGCTCGCCCTCATGGTCAACAACCTGAACGAACTGGTTTCCGGCATCACCTCCGCCGCCGACCAGGTGTCTTCCAGCGCCAAGCAGATTTCCTCCTCCAGCATGGCCCTCTCCCAGGGCGCCACGGAACAGGCAAGCTCTTTAGAGCAGCAGACCGCGGCCATCCGGGAAGTGTCCAACAAGACAAAAGTCAACGCCGACAACGCCAATTTGGCCAGCGAACAGGCCGAAACGGCCAAAGCCTTCGCCGTCACCGGCAACACCCACATGCAGGAAATGCTTAAAGCCATGGATGAAATCAACGAGTCGTCCAACAACATCAACAAGATTATCAAAGTCATCGACGACATCGCCTTCCAGACCAACATTCTCGCCTTAAACGCCGCCGTCGAAGCCGCCAGAGCCGGCCAGCACGGCAAGGGTTTCGCGGTGGTCGCTGAAGAAGTGCGGAGCCTCGCCGGCCGTTCCGCCAACGCGGCGAAAGAGACTACGTCGCTTATCGAAGACTCCATCAAGAAGGCCGAAGCCGGCTCCAAAATCGCCAAAGAAACCGCCGAGGCGCTGGAGAAGATTGTCGAGGGCGTCGAGCGGGTATCCAACCTGATCGGCGAAATCAAAGTGGCCTCCAACGAGCAGGCTTCGTCCATCGCCCAGATCAACCAGGGAATTACGCAGATTTCCCACAGGAAAACTCCGCTTCGTCCGAAGAAAGCGCCGCCGCCAGCGAGGAGCTTTCCAGCCAGGCGGAAGCGCTCAAGCAGATGGTGGAGCAGTTCCGGATCAGAAAAACCTCCGCCCGCGCCGGCGCGTACGAAGACTTTGCCCATGACGGGCCGGCGACCCCGGAAAAGCATTCCCCAAGCCGTGAACACGCCCTTGCTTTGAGCAAGTATTAACAGCCTCCCTCCCTTTTTTAGCAGCCGTGTGCTTTTCGCCATAAGCATACGGCTGCTGTTTCCGAATTTGGCCGCTGTTCCGCATAAACTGCCCGGAAGGGCGCAAAACTACATGTAAATACAGGCAAAACGACATTCTACCGAGCTAATGGAACCAATACACCGGGAGGGATAGCCAATGGATCGGAAAGTCAGAGCGGTTCAATTCGGATGCGGCAAAATGAGCAAGTACCTCATGCGCTATCTGCTGGAAAAAGGCGCGGAAATCGTCGGGGCGTTCGACGTAAACCCCGATAAAATCGGCAAGGATATCAGCGCCGTCATCGGCGGCCCGCCAATAGGCGTCACCATCACCGACGCAAAGGAAGCCGACCGGGTGATGGCCGAGCTGAAGCCCGACGTTTGCGTCATCGCCACCCGCAGCACCATGGCGGATTTGAAGGAAACCTTCGCCGTTTGCGCCAGAAACGGCGTCAACGCCATTTCCACCTGCGAAGAAGCCCTTTACCCCTGGAATTCGTCCCCCGCTATCACCAAAGAGCTGGACGAGCTGGCAAAGCAAAACAACTGCACGCTGGCGGGCAGCGGCTACCCGGACATGTACTGGGGCGTTCTCATCGACACTCTTGCCGGCTCCATGCATAAAATCACGAAAATCGAAGGCTCCAGCAGCTACAACGTGGAAGACTACGGCATCGCGTTGGCGGAAGGCCACGGCGCCGGTTTGTCGCTGGAGGATTTTGCGCGGAAAATCGGCATGTACAACGACTTAAGCTATGAAGAAATCAAAGCCAAAATTGAAAGCGGCGAAATCGAGCCGAGCTATATGTGGAATCAGAACGGCTGGCTTTGCAGCCGGCTCGGCTTAACGCCCGTTTCCCACACCCAGAAGTGCATTCCGACCACCCACGACGAAGACCTCTACTCCGAAACCCTGGGCATGACCATCAAAGCCGGCTTCGCCACGGGCATGTCCGCCGTGGTTACGACGGAGACCGCCGAAGGCATCACGCTGGTGACCCAGTGCATCGGCAAAGTGTACGCCCCCGGCGAGTTCGACCGGAACGAATGGACGTTCTACGGCGAGCCGGATACGACGGTCATCGTCAACCGCCCCGCCACGGTAGAGCTTACCTGCGCCACGCTGGTCAACCGCATCCCTGCCCTGATTAACAGCGAGCCAGGGTATATAACAACGGACAAGCTGCCAAACAACGTGTATATGACAAAGCCAATGCACGAGTATGTGCGGAAATAAGGCGGAAAGGTTCGTCTTGCGGGATAGCGGGCGATGCATATAAATCCCCAAGCAAACCCCGGAATCCGGCAAGCCCGCCGCAGCTTCCGCCGACGCTAGGCGCAGCTCCGGTTAAGCCCGCATTCTACGCGCCTGCCGGAGAGGTTTCAGAAGGCTTGATTACGCGGGTACCATGCAATCAGGTTTTAGTCTAAGCCTGATCGCTCCGTCGTTCGGCGAACATTTG
>JAKPBM010000065.1 GCA_029778935.1 Bacillota bacterium
CCACTTGTTTGTGGTTTTGGCGGGGGCGTAGTAGTACAGGCAGCCGTGGGTCGGATCGGCGCCGTTATACGCCTCGATGGCCGCCCGGCGGCAGGAGTCGGGCACGTCGGTGGACTGGAACTGGCCGTCGTCCACAGCGGAGAAAGCGCCCTTCTGGAACAACACGCCCGAGAGGGTGTTGGGGAAGGAGGGACTCTTGATGCGGTTCATTATCACCGCGCCGATGGCCACCTGCCCCAAATACGGCTCGCCGCGCCCTTCTGCGGCAATCATGCGGGCCAGCAGTTCAATGTCCTTTTGATAGCTGCTGGAACCCTGCCCGGAACTGGAGGCGGAGCCGGCCGGAAGGCCCAGGGCTTCCAGCGTCTTGGGGCCGACGATGCCGTCCACTGTGAGCTTGTTTTTCTTCTGGAACAGTTTGACGGCTTCCTCCGTCTTGGCCCCGAAAATGCCGTCCACTTCGCCTTTATAGTAGCCCCAGTTTTTCAGGCGCTGCTGGATCTGTTTTACCGTGTCCCCCCGGCTGCCCCGCCGATATACCGCCGCTTCCGCCGCAGGAAGCACAAACAGAAAAAACAGAAACAACGCCGCAAAGGCGGCCGTGGTCCGCATGAGTTTTTGTGTATGCTTGGGAGTTTTCATATTACGCTCCTTTCCGTGTCATACTCGCCTTGGGATAGTATGGTTGGAACGGAGCCAGGTTATGCATAAATTTGACAAGGGAAATGTTTTTTGCCAGGCGGTTTTGCGGAGAACACATATCCTGCAGAAGCTTTTTTAGTGGCGGACAATGCGGACACTGGAATTCAGGCAACCTGCCAAAACCTTGCCGCACCGGCCGGACACGGCAGAACGATAACAAATCTCAGCACAACCCCCGCCGGAACCTTTCGGCGTCGCTTCTGACGCCCGCAGGTTTCTCTCTTATCCTGAATCGAATGTGCGGGCAAAACCTTCTCCTCCGGCAAAATCATACCAATCGGCAAAAACCGCCGGCAGGCGGTTTGGCGTCCCGCCTGGGAATGCTGCCGCTTTTCTGCATGGCCGGCTGCGGCCCGTCCCCGGCAGGCGATTCCATAAAAAATAGAAAAGACGGTATAACAGGGTTAGGCTGTTATACCGTCCTGGCTGATGCCTGCACTTTCGGCCGCAGATTATGCGGCCTTTGGGATGTTCGCTTTTGGTCGGGTTTGATCGGGTTGGGGAAGGGAGTATGGGTTATTTCCGCTTGCCGTGGTCGCTGTTCCTGTCGGAGGGGAAGAATTCCTCCACGGGGAACTTGAACTGGTCGAACAGATCGCAGGGATCGTCGGACTGACCGGGGCACTCCTTCTCGGGGATGCAGTAGTCGTAAGCGGGGATGAGAATCTGCGTGTCGCGCTCGAGACGGATGATGGCAAACTGACCCAGGGTCACATACAGCCGACGGCTGCCGTCGCCCGGCGTAAGCGGGCTGTTGAACGAGTTGGCCAGCACTTCCGGCACTTCCGAATAGCCGCTGCCGCAGTACCGCTCGCAGCCGCAGAAGTGGTCATGGGGCTCGACAACGCGCACGCCCAGCACCACCGGGTCCACCAGCTCGACGGTCGCGATGGGCAGGTTCGTCGTCGGGCGAAGCTGACGGTCATCGTCGCTGTGGAGAATCATCTGGGAAGAGAAGCTTCTCGTCTTGCCCTCGCCGCCGTACAGCACCACGCGCTTGTCGAAGGTCGCCAGGCCTTCAATGTCGACCGGCCGGCCGACGCCGCAGAAAGCCTCCGCGGTAATGCGATAGAAGTATTTGACGTCTACCGTATAATACCCGTCGTTGAAGGGAACAGGCTCAATATCCAAATATGTCCAAAGCACAGTGGCAGACTTTGGCTTTATATTGATCGCCCGGTCTACAACGGCCTGGCTTTCGCAGGTCAGATAAACGCGAAGATCCTCAAGGCAATCCTTGCTGCGGCACGCATCGTACACCTTTTTGGTGTGGATGCAAACGGCATCCTTTGTATGACCACCCGAACCCGGGCCACAACCGCCTAACACTCTGTTATCCGGCATTATAATCCTCCTTGCCTGATAGTTGAAGATCGCTGTCTTCAGTAATATTGTATTCAAGGAGGCCCTTTGTGTGCATTTTCCGCCGTTTCCTTCGGGAAAATCCCTGTGCCGGTAA
>JAKPBM010000193.1 GCA_029778935.1 Bacillota bacterium
GGTTTTCCCAACCCGCTTCAAGCGCATCTTCGGAATTGCCATTTTTCATATGTAGTTCCTCCTTTCATTCCAATACAATAATCAGCCTGAAATATAACCCATGCCCGGGTATGTTTTTCTCCCCTTTGCGCGGCAAAATCCCGCCTATTTTCTCTTCCTCATACTGGAAAATCCCGCAGGTCTATGCTATACTTGTGAAGAATGGGAATTTTTCCCGGAAAGGAAGGCCAAAGGATGCAGAAAAACGTTCTCGCCGTGGACATGGGCGGTTCGAAGCTGCTGGCCGGCGTCGTTTCGCCGGAAGGCAAGGTTCTCTCCGTCGTTCGGGCGGAACTGCCCCGTACCTATGACGCTGCCGCGCTTGAAAGCGCTTTGCTTTCTTTGCTCGACCAGGTGGACGCTTCTTCCTGCGCTGCCGCAGGGGTATCTCTGCCGGGGCTGGCCGACGCCAAAACCGGCACGCTGCTTTACGCCCCCTATTCGGGCATCCGGGACTTTCCGGCGGCGCGGATTATCACGGAACGCACCGGCCTTCCCGCCGCCGGCGACAACGACGTCAACGCCTGCGCCGTGGGGGAAGCGACCTTCGGCGTGTGTAAGGACGTCTCCGACTTCCTCTGGGTCACTGTTTCCAACGGCATCGGCGGCAGCATTTTCGCAAACGGCAGGCTTTACACCGGCGCTTTTGGAAACGCCGGCGAAATCGGCCATCTGTGCGTCGTGCCCAACGGGCGGAAGTGCGGCTGCGGCAAGAGGGGCTGTCTGGAAGCGGAGGCCGCCGGCCCCGCCATCTCCGCCGCTTACGAAAAGAAAACGGGCAAAGCCCTTTCCGCCAAAGACCTTGCGGCCCTTGCCGAAACCGACCGGGCGGCCAAAGCCGTCTGGCGCCGGACGGGCTACCTTCTGGGCAAAGGCCTGTTCACCGCCGCAAACCTCCTAAACCCCGAAAAAATCGTTCTGGGCGGCGGCGTTTCCCTGGCCTTTTCTTTGCTGTTACCGGGCATTCTGAAGGCCCGGCGCGAGTTTTTGTTCTCCGACGCGAATCCCCATCTCACGGTCGTTCCCACCGGCCTGGGGTACCATGCGTCCCTTCTGGGCGCGGCGGCCCTGGCCTTCGGATTAGCTCACCCTGAAAGAAAGGATGATTGATGACAATGCCCGCTCCCATCCCCGATCTTACCCGTGATTTTCGCGCCTATCTGGACGAGATTGCCGCCATTCTGAACAAAACCTGCGCGGCTTCCCTTTCCGAAATAGCCGACGCGCTGATTTCCGCCAAAGAGCGCGGCGCCACGGTGTTTACCGCCGGCAACGGCGGCAGCTCGGCCACCGCTTCCCATATGAGTAACGATTTAGTCAAAGGCTGTCGGGTTCATGGCCGGGAAGGCTTTAAGACCGTGTGTTTGTCCGACTCCTCGGCCATTTTGACTTGCCTTGCCAACGACTTTTCCTACGAAGACGCGTATCAGATATATCTCAAAACCCTTGCCAAGCGGGGGGACGTGCTTGTGGTGTTCAGCGGCAGCGGCAACTCCCCCAACGTGGTCAAAGCCGCCGAGTACGCCAAAAGCATCGGCATGACCGTTATCGGCTTTTTGGGCCGCGACGGCGGCAAAATGCTGCCCCTGTGCGACCATGCCCTTGTAGCCCCCACCGACTGCATGGAGCAGATTGAGGACATCCATATGGTCGCCGAGCACGCGCTGGCCACCGTCATCCACAAAACCCTCGAAGACCGCTGGGGCATGGAAATCATCTACCCGCCCGCGCCGGGCCGGAAATTCAGCTTCGCCCTGTTCGACTTCGACGGCACGCTGAGCCTCATCCGCGAAGGCTGGCAGCAGATCATGATTCCCTACTTCTGCGAAGAGCTGGCCAAAACCCCCGGCGGGCAGAAGGAGTCCCCCGAGGAGATTAACCGGGTCGTCACCGAGTTTGTCGACCGCCTGACGGGCAAACAGACCATCTACCAATGCATCGCGCTGGCCGAGGAAATCGAAAAGCGCGGCGGTACGCCTGAAGACCCCATGGTCTACAAGACCGAGTACCTCCGCCGTCTGATGGAGAAAATCAAGGACCGCAGAGAGGGCCTTGCCGACGGCACCATCGCGCCGGAAGACATGCTTGTGCGCGGTTCGTACGCGTTGCTGCAGGCTTTGAAGGACGCGGGCATCACCCTGTACCTTGCCTCCGGCACCGACCAGCCCCAGGTGCGCGAGGAAGCCGCCCTTCTGGGTTTGGACAAATATTTCGGCGAGCACATCTACGGCGCTTTGGACGAACATGTGACCTCCTGCACCAAAGAGCTGGTTATCAAGCGTTTGATGAAGGAAAACGGCCTGTCCGGCGAAGAGCTTTTAAGCTTTGGCGACGGGTTTGTGGAAATCGAGCTGGTCTACAACATCGGCGGCTACCCCGTAGCCGTCGCCACCGACGAAAAGCGCCGCAAGGGCATCGACGAGTGGAAGCGGCAGCGGCTCATTAAGGCCGGCGCCGGCGCCGTCATCCCCGACTTTGAGGAAGCCCAGAAAATCGTCGATTACCTGCTGCAGAAAAACTAAGCGGAACGGAGGGAAACGCCATGCCCTTTGAGAAATTCGACCGCAGCCGTTTGATGATACTGCCCCTTTCCGAGCGGGTGTCGGACTTGGACATTTCCATCATGCTGGACCCCGACACGGCGATTATTACCTTCGACCATCCCCATCTGGAACCGCTGGCCGACCGGATTCTCTTTGCCAGGGAGCAAAAAGCCGCCAGCATTCTCATGTACGGCGCCCACGTCATCCGCGCCGGCTGCGGGCCGTTCATGGTGCGGCTGATGGAACAGGGGTTTGTGAACCACTTCGCCACCAACGGCGCCGGGGCCATTCACGACTTTGAGTTTTCACTCAAGGGTGTGACCTGCGAAAGCGTCGCGAAGTACATAAGCGAAGGCCAGTTCGGCCTGTGGCAGGAAAGCGGCCTAATCAACGACATTTTGAAGGAAGGCGTCAAAGACGGTCTGGGCGCCGGCGAAGCCATCGGCCGCTATATCTGGGAAAACAACCTTCCCTACAAAGAGTACAGCGTCCTTGCCAACGCCTACCGGCTGCAGATTCCCGCCACGGTGCACATCGGC
>JAKPBM010000196.1 GCA_029778935.1 Bacillota bacterium
CTTTTTGGGCGGGTTCGCAAAGGGCGGGTCGGGGCTGGCAAGGGGCAGAAGCCGTTCTTCCAGCGCCTTCCGCCGGGCTTCCGTAAAGCCGGTGCCCACCCGGCCGACATAAATGAAGCTGTCGCCTTCGTACATCCCCAGCAGCAAAGCGCTGACGCCGCTTGTTTTTTTGTCCGTCCGCGTGTAGCCGCCGATGACAAAGGCCTGCGTCTTGCCGCATTTGATTTTCACCCAGTCGCCGCCGCGCCCGCTTTGGTAGGGGGAACCGGCCTTTTTGCCTACGATGCCCTCCATGCCAAGGCGGCAGGCGGCGGCAAAGCTTTCTTTGCCGTTTCCCTGGGTGTGGCGGCTGTAATATAAGCCGGGCGGGGCGCTTTGCATAAGGGTTTCCAGGGTTTTCTTCCGTTCCATAAGGGGCTGTTCCCGCAAGTCTTTTCCGTCGTAAGCCAAAAGGTCGAACAAAATGTAGGTAAGGCCGCCCTTTTTGGTGCGCAGGTAGTTTTGCAGGGCCTGAAAGTCGGTTTTGCCTTCCGCGTTGGTGACGACCATCTCCCCGTCGACGGCCAGCGCTTTTCCGCCGGCCCACTGGCTTAGAGCGGCGGCGATTTGCGGGAATCTGCCCGTGTAGTCGTGGCCGTTGCGGGTAAGCAAGCGGGCGCCTCCGGCTTCGACGAAAGCCAGAATGCGGTAGCCGTCGTATTTCAGTTCAAAGAGCCAGTCGTCGCCTTCGGGCGGTTCGGAAACGAGCTTTGCCAGCATGGGTTCCGCCGTTTGAAAAGGGTTGCGGGCCACTTTTTCGCCCTCGCCCCGCTCGATTTCCTCCATGGTGCGGCCCGTGCGGATGCTCTGGGTGTACTGACCGATGCCGTCGTCTGCTTGCGCAAACACATCTTTTTCCTTGAGCAGAAGCCAGTTTTTGTCCGCTTCGCCCGTTTTCGGCTTCATGCGCACCATCGCCCATTTGCCTTTCAGACGGCTGCCGTAAAGGACAAACTTCAGCGACCCTGTACGCAGCCCTTCCTCCACATCGGCCAGCGGTTCCCAGAACCCTTCGTCCCAGAGCATAACCGTGCCGCCGCCGTATTCGCCTTTGGGGATGGTGCCCTCAAAGTGACGGTACTCCAGCGGGTGGTCCTCCACCATGACGGCCAGCCGCTTGTCTTTGGGGTTATACGACGGCCCCTTGGGTACGGCCCAGCTGAGCAAAGCGCCGTTCCATTCCAGCCGGAAGTCAAAGTGGTCGTTTCTGGCCAGGTGGTGCTGCACCACAAAGCGCAGGCCCTGGGCCGGTTCCTGGAGGAGCCCCTCCGGCTCGGGGGTTACGGCGAAGTTGCGCTTTTGGTTGTACTCCGAAAGGCCCGCCATTTACGCCGATTCCTTTTCCTTTTTGGCCTGTTCCACGCTGGAGCGCAGGGCTTCCATGAGGTCGATGACCTTGCTGGGGCCTTCCTCTTTGGGCGCGACGACTTCCCTGCCCGCGATTTTGCTTTCAATCAGGGCTTTGAGCTTTTCCTGGTATTCGTCCTTGTACTGGGAGGGGTCGAAGGGCGTGTCCATGGCGTTGATAAGCGTTTTGGCCAGATTCAGCTCCTGCTCGGAAACGGCGGGCTTCGTGTAGGGCTTTTCCAGGGCCTTGATCTCGTCGGCAAAGAACATGGTGGCGATTAAAATCCCTTCCTCCCGGGGGATGATGGCCATCAGCGTGTCCCGGGTGCCCAGCACCGTTTTGCCGATGGCGATTTTCTGCTCCTCCATCAAAGCGGCCCTCAGCAGTTCGAAGGCCTTCTCGCCGCCGGGCTGGGGCGCGGCCTGATAGGTGCGGTCGTAGTACACGGGGGAAATCTGGTTGAGTTTGGCAAAGTGCAGGATCTGAATGGATTTTTCCTTTTCGGTTTTGATTTTTTCGATTTCCTCGTCGGTGATGATGACGTATTTGTCTTCGTCGTAGGCGTAGCCTCTGACGATGTCGCCAGCCTGGATTTCCTTGCCGCAGTGGGCGCAGGTCTTTTTGTAGCGGATGCGGCTGTGGTCTTCCTTATGCAGCTGGTTGAAGTGGATGTCGTTGTCCTGAGTGGCCGTGTACAGGTTAATCGGGATGGCCACCATCCCGAAGGCGATGACGCTTTTATGGGAAATCATCGAAAACACCTCCGAAGGTAGTGTTTCCAAAGCGGGCCTTGCTATCCCTTTCCGTATGATTTGCGGCTGTCTGCATAGAATAAGCACGGATTTGCGAGGTGATACGGTGAATTTCCTAAGCGTGTGCGTAACGAGCGTTGCTTCCTACCTGGCGTTGTTTGCGATGGCCAAGCTTATGGGGCATAAGCAGATTTCCCAGCTGGACTCTTTCGACTATATCACGGGCATTACCATCGGCTCCATAGCCGCCGAAATGGCAACGGAGCTGGAAGCGCCGTGGAAACCCTTGGTGGCCATGGTGATTTACACGTTTGCGACGCTGCTTATGGGCTTTCTTTCGCGGAAGCTGCCCCGGACAAGAAAGTATCTGAACGGCACGGCGGTGATCCTCATGGACAAAGGAAAGCTGCTGCGGGAAAACTTTCAAAAGGCCAAGCTGGATTTGAACGAGTTTCTGGTCATGTGCCGGGAACTGGGATACTTTGACCTGGCAAGCATCGAAACGGCCGTGTTTGAGCCTAACGGGGCCCTTTCCGTGCTGCCGAAAAGCGCCCTTCGTCCGGCGACGCCAAAGGATTTGAACCTTTCGCCGGCCCAGGAAACGCTGTTTACGGAAGTGATCATGGACGGGCGCGTTTTAGAGGAGAATTTGCAAAAACTGGGGCTGGACCATGTTTGGCTGAAAAAACAGCTGCAGCGGCAGGGGTTTGACTCGGCAAAGGACGTGTTTTTAGGTATTTGCGACCGGAATAAAAACGTGCAGTTTTATAAAAGCGAAAGGTAAGGCCTATGCGCCGCGCATGGTGGGCCGGGCCGCGATACCCCGCTCAAGCCGCCCGCGCCGGTCGGCAGATGCGCAGGACACCTCGGCCGACCCCTACGAAATATACAGAACCGGCATGCCGCCCAAGGTGCTTGCCAGCTTTTCCCGCAAAAATTCCTCTGCTTCCGCCCGCGCTTCGTTTTTGTAGCTGTACTTGCCCCGGCCGCGGCCGGTCATCAGCTCCTTGTCGTACAGGCTGACAGCGCCGGGGAAAGCCTCTTTGTTGATGGCGGTGTGGACGTAGCTGTAGGTCATGAGGATGACTTCCAGAAAGGCCGATTGCTTTACCTTTGGGCTGAGCGTGTCCGCCAGGCATTCAATCAGCTCGCCGTACAGCTTCTTCCAGTCGGGAAGCAGTATCACCGGCGCAATCAGCAGCCCTACCGGGTAGCCCGCTTCGGCGACTTTGTTGATGGCGTCGATGCGGGCGTCCAGCGGCGAAGTGCCCAGCTCGATTTTGCGCACGACGTCTTTGGGGTTTACGCTCATGCGCACAATGGTTTTGCCCCGATGGTCGAGGGCCAAAATCGGGTCGACCATGGCAAACTTGGTGGGGAAGGTCAGACGCCCCCTTCCTTCGGCGGCAAAGCGCTCGATGGTGTAGACGAGGGTGTCGGTGATGGTGTTTTCCAGCACCAGATCGCTGTTGCTGCCGATTTCATAGGTCTGTGGTTCGGAGGCTTCCAGCGAACGCTTGATAATTTTGTCCAGCATCTGCTCCCGGTTCACAAACAGGCGCAGATACGAGCACTTGTTGTAATTGCAGACCAGGTAGCAGTACAGGCACATGGCCTTGCAACCGGAGGAGGTGTAGGGTACCAGCCAGTCGGACACCTTGTGGTTGGGCACGTATTTATGGGTTTTCCGGATGCCGACGATGAGCAGGTTTTTCAGTTTGGCAAACTCCCGGTTGCTTTTGGCGGTAAGCTCCGGAATGTAGTTGTGGCTTTCCACGGGCGTCCAGGGAAGTTGGGCAAACTTCTCTTTGAGCGTCTGCCCGAGGGGATAGTCCAAAGCCGCCGGTTCGTAGTAGACGGCGTCAAAGTCCATGTTCATACCGTAACTCCAAGGGAAAAGGGTGTACGGTACGTAGTTTACTCATAATAGGCGATTTTCATAACATTGGCGGCGTTGGTTCTGTCGATGTCGAACTGGCATTCCGGAACGTTACAGCCCCAGGTCGGGTCCACGATGACCCAGCGGTCCGACCGGGAATCATAAAACTCCACCCACGCGTGGTTTAAATCGAATATATCCACAAATGTGCCGAACTTATCAAAGTGTGTAATCCTTTGGCCGACGGCAATTCTCGCCGGGATGCCATAGACGGCCAGCGCGTCCACCATGAGCGTCGAGTAGCCGTCGCACTTGGCGACACGGTTGTCAAGAACCCATTGGGAATTGGCAACCACGTTATTTTGGCTATAGGTGATATTTTGGGTAATCCAGGTATAGACGCTGTACGCCGTT
>JAKPBM010000022.1 GCA_029778935.1 Bacillota bacterium
GCTTTTTGCGCCGCGACCTGCAGATTATTTTCCAGGACCCCTATTCGTCCCTGAACCCCCGTATGACGGTTGGTCAGATTATCGGCGAAGGCCTGATTGCCCACGGCATGTTCCGCCAGGGCACCAAAAGCCTGCAGGACTACGTGCTGAAAGTCATGGGCGACTGCGACTTGGCGCCCTACTTCCTGCACCGGTATCCGCACCAGTTCTCCGGCGGCCAGCGGCAGCGCATCGGCATCGCCCGTGCCTTGGCCATGAAGCCCAAGTTCATCGTCTGCGACGAAGCCGTCAGCGCTCTGGACGTGTCCATTCAGTCTCAGATCATCAACCTATTGCAGGAACTGAAGGAACAGCAGAACTTAACGTACATGTTCATCTCCCACGACCTGAGCGTCGTTAAGTATATCAGCGACCGCGTGGCCGTTATGTACCTGGGCAACGTAGTGGAGCTGGCAAGCAAAGACGCGCTGTTCGAGGATCCCCGCCATCCGTACACCGTCGCGCTTCTGTCGGCCATTCCGACGACGGAACTGGATAAGCCGGACAACGCGATTATTCTGGAAGGCTCCATCCCGAGCCCCATTAACCCGCCCTCCGGCTGCAAGTTCCATACCCGGTGCTTTATGGCCTGCGAGAAGTGCACCCGCGTACCGCCCGAGCTGGTCGAAATCGAGCCGGGCCATTATGTGGCCTGCCATTTCCCCGAAAGGAAGCTGAACCCCGACGGTTCGTACACTTTCGAGATCAACAAGAAGTAAACAGGAGTAATCGGTATGTGCCTGGCCAGGAGGAAAAACCGCAAAAAGCAGCAGGAAGAGCTGCACGACGAGCAGGAGCAGATTCCTCTCGAAAAACACGACAAGCTTGCGATGCTGCTTTCCGCTTACGCCATACTCATACCGGGGGCCATGCTGGCCATCGGTGCGATCCTGTTTGTGGCCATGCTTTTGTTTCGGTTGCTGTAAGAAAAACCCCGCCGATTCTTTCGGCGGGGTTTGTTTTATCCCCGCGCATAAGCGGGGATGCTTTTCTTTTGCTTGTTTACTTTGGCGTGGGGGTTCGTTGCGCCTGCATGCTTATTCATTCAAACGGCACATTGAAAACTTTTACGAAAACAAGTAAAATAATAACCGTAAGACTGGATAAAATTTCAAAATTCTTCAATATTGCGATATTTTAGCATGAAAAGGGGTATTGCCGTGCCGAAAACCTTTGGGAAAAGCCAAAACGTACGGGGACAGGGCTGCCGGGGCGGCAATGCGCAAAAACGGGTGTAGGCAGACGCGTGGCTTTGTCATGCGTTTTTTTATTTAGCGCGGAGGGAAAAACAATGCGGAAAGTAGCGATTGTCATGGGCAGCGACAGCGACCTGCCCGTTTGCGAAAAGGCGGCGGAACAGCTTGCCAAACTCAACGTTCCCTATACCATGCACGTTTTGTCGGCCCACAGGACGCCTTTGCAGGCGGCTGAATTTGCCCAGAACGCCCGGAAGGAAGGCTACGGCGTCATCATCGCCGCGGCGGGGCTGGCGGCCCACCTGGCCGGCGCCATGGCGGCAGGGACGGTGCTTCCCGTCATCGGCATTCCGGTGGCGGGCGGCGCCTTAAACGGGCTGGATGCGTTGCTCTCTACGGTGCAGATGCCTACCGGCATCCCCGTGGCCACCGTGGCCATTAACGGCGCGGCCAACGCCGGGATTCTGGCGGCGGAAATTCTGGCGGTACATGACGACGAACTGACGGCGCGCCTGGCCGCCCTGCGGGAGCGGCAGGCTCAGGCGGTGTTGGAAAAGAACGCGAAATTGCAGCAAAAGTAAGGAGGTCTGCACCGTGGAAAAAACGGTTCTGATGTACGAGGGAAAAGCGAAAAAGGTTTATGGGACGGAGAATCCCGATTTGTGTATTGTGAGCTATAAAGACGACGCCACGGCTTTTAACGGGCTGAAAAAAGGGCAGATTGCCGGCAAGGGCGTGGTCAACAACAAGACCACCAACCACCTCATGCAGATGCTGGAGGAAAAGGGCATCCCGACCCATTTCGTAAAGGAACTGTCCGACCGGGACACGCTGGTCAAGCGCGTTTCCATTGTGCCGCTGGAAGTGATCGTCAGAAACCGGGCGGCGGGGTCTTTGTCCAAACGGCTGGGGCTGCCGGAAGGAACGCCTTTACAACAGACGGTGCTGGAATTTTGCTATAAAAACGACGAGCTGGGCGACCCCATGGTAAACGTCTATCATATTCTCGCTTTAGGGCTTGCCACCAAAGAGGAAATCGAGCAGATCAGCAGGCTGGCCCTGGCGGTCAACACCCATTTAAGCGAATACCTGCTTCCGCTGGGCATTGAGCTGATCGACTTTAAGCTGGAATTTGGCAAGACCGCGGAGGGAGAGATTGTCCTTGCCGACGAAATTTCTCCCGACACCTGCCGGTTCTGGGACGCTAAAACCGGCGAAAAGCTGGACAAAGACCGGTTCAGAAGGGATCTGGGCCAGGTGGAAGAAGCCTATCAGGAAGTGCTGCGCCGCTTAATGGGCGCCTAAGGGGACGGGGTTATGAGAAAAGTCGGGGAAGAATGCGGCGTGTTCGGCATCTGGGGTGCCAAAGGCGACGCGGCGCGCCAGGCCTACTACGCCCTGTTTGCCTTGCAGCACCGGGGGCAGGAGTCTTGCGGCATCGCCGTTTATGACGGGGAGAAAAGCGAAATCCGCTGCGAAAAGGATTTGGGGCTGATTCCGGAAGTGTTCACGCCGGAGCGGCTGCAAAAGCTGGGAAACGCCTCCGCCGCCGCGGGGCACGTGCGGTACTCCACCGCCGGGTCGGGCAGCGTGGAAAACGCCCAGCCGCTGGTGGTGCGCCATCGGCAGTGCTCCATGGCGCTGGCCCACAACGGGAACATCTCCAACGCCGAAGCCCTGCGCCGCCGGTTTGAGGAAAGCGGCGCCATCTTTCACGGAAACAGCGACACGGAGGTCATCTCCTACGCCGTTATCCAGGCCCGGCGGGACGCCGAAACCCTGGAGCACGCCGTGGAAATGGCCATGCCCCAGCTGGAAGGGGCGTACTCGCTTGTCATACTGACGCCGGAAAAGCTCATCGCCGCCCGGGACCCCCACGGCTTCCGCCCCCTTTGCATGGGGAAAACGGCCGACGGGGCGGTGGTGTTTGCCTCCGAAAGCTGCGCTTTGGACAGCATCGGCGCGGAGTTTGTAAGAGACATTCGCCCCGGGGAAATCGTCGTGGCGTCCGACGAAGGCGTGTACTCCCTGGAAACCCACTGCGGCGGGAAGGGGCACTTATGCGTATTTGAGTTTGTGTATTTTGCCCGGCCGGACAGCACTATCGAAGGGGCCAGCGTCCACGAAGCGCGCCAGCGGGCCGGGGCGTATCTGGCGCTGGAGCATCCCATTCAGGCGGACGTGGTCGTCGGCGTGCCCGATTCGGGCATCGACGCGGCTTTGGGCTACGCCCGCCAGTCGGGTATCCCCTACGGCGTGGGGTTCATCAAAAACCGATACATCGGCCGCAGCTTTATCCAGCCCACCCAGATCCAGCGCAAAGACGCTGTGCACATCAAGCTGAGCGTGATCCAGCCGGTGGTGGACGGCAAGCGGGTGATCATCATCGACGACTCCATCGTCCGGGGCACCACCAGCGCGCGGATTGTACGGCTGTTACGGGAAGCGGGGGCGAAAGAGGTGCATTTGCTGGTCTCCTCGCCGCCCTTTAAGCACCCCTGCTACTTCGGCACGGACATCAAGAGCCGGGAGCATCTGATTGCCTGCCGGCTGTCTTCCGAGGAGGAAATCGCCAAGGAAATCGGCGTGGACAGCCTGGGATATTTAAGCGTGGATAGCATAACGAAAATCGCCAAAAACGCCCGCTGCGGCTTTTGCACCGGGTGTTTCACGGGGAAATACCCCGTAAACATAGAAGGCGAAGCCTGTTTGGAGGAAGGAGCGACGGCATGAGCACCAATGCGAGTTACGCCGCGGCGGGCGTGGACGTGACCGCCGGATACAAGGCCGTGGAGCTTATCAAGGCCCACGTGGCGAAAACGTATATCCCCGGCGTTGTGTCGGGTATCGGCGGGTTTTCCGGCCTGTTTGCGCCGGATTTGGCGGGGCTTTCCCGCCCGGTGCTGGTCAGCGGCGCCGACGGCGTGGGCACGAAACTGCGGCTTGCCGTCTGGATGGATAAACACGATACAGTGGGCATTGACTGCGTGGCCATGTGCGTCAACGACGTGGCGGTCACCGGCGCGCGGCCGATTTTCTTTTTAGACTACGTGGCCCTGGGCAAGAATGTACCCGAAAAGGTGGCGGAAATCGTTTCCGGCGTGGCGGAAGGCTGTGTTCAGGCCGGATGCGCCCTTTTGGGCGGT
>JAKPBM010000095.1 GCA_029778935.1 Bacillota bacterium
GGACGGGTTTGTCATGGGCGAGGGCGCGGCGGTGCTGGTACTGGAAGAATACGAGCACGCCTTGCGCCGCGGCGCTAAAATCTACGCCGAAATCGCCGGCTACGGCAGCACCTGTGACGCGTTCCACATCACCGCCCCCATCGAGGACGGAAGCGGCGCCGCCGAAGCCATTAAACAGGCGCTGCAAGAAGCCAATTACCAGGAAACCGACACCGTCTATATCAACGCCCACGGCACCAGCACCCCCTTAAACGACAAAACGGAAACCAAGGCCATCAAGCTGGCCCTGGGCGAACGGGCGTATGACGCCATGGTCAGCTCCACCAAATCTATGACGGGTCACATGCTGGGCGCGGCGGGGGCGGCGGAGGCCGTGGCCACGGTGCTGGCCGTATACAACGGCATCCTGCCGCCGACCATCGGGCTTTCCGTTCCCGACGAAGAGTGCGATTTGGACTACATCCCCCAAAAAGCCCGCCAAGTGCCCGTAACCCTGGCCCTTTCCACGTCCCTTGGCTTTGGCGGCCACAACGCGGTGCTTGCGTTTAGACCCGTATAGAGGAGGAAGCCCATGAAGCTGCAACAGATTCGCGAGCTGGTCCGGATACTGGAGGAATCCTCCCTGACAATGCTGGAAATCGAGGAGGAGGGGCTCAAAATCCGGCTGGAAAAAGGGCGGCCCGGCCCGGCCCTTCCGGCATCGGCCCCTTCGGTGCCTTCGGAGATTGCCGCCTGCCCGTCCGCGCCCGCTTTGGCGGCGGACAGCGTTCCGGGCATCAACTATACGAACCTGAAGGAAGTCAAATCCCCCATGGTGGGCGTATTCTACGCCGCCCCGTCGCCGGGGGCGGAGCCATATGTACGCTCCGGCTCGGTGGTGAAAAAGGGCGACGTGCTCTGCATCATCGAAGCCATGAAGATTATGAACGAAATCACCGCCGAAGAGGACGGGCAGATTATCGACGTCTGCGTGTCCGACGGCGAAATCGTCGAATATTCACAAACACTCTTCAAAATGGCGCCGGCATAGAGCCTTGGAAAGGAAGGGGTACACGTGAACCAGACAGAGCTTACTTCCCTCCTGCCCCACCGCCCGCCCATGCTGCTTTTGGACGAGGCGGAAAAACGGGAGGACGGCACCGCCGTCGGCACCTACACCGTCAAAGGCGACGAATGGTTTCTGCAGGGGCACTTTCCGGGCCGGCCCGTCGTGCCCGGCGTCATCCTCTGCGAAATGATGGCGCAGACCTGCTGCGTGCTGCTGGCCGACGTGGCCAGCGGCATGGCCGGCGGCATGGAAGGCCCGTTCCTTCCCTTTTTCACGGGGCTGGACGGCGTCCGCTTCCGCGAGAAAGTGCTGCCCGGCCACACGGTGAAGTTTTACTGCCGTATTACCAGAACCAAAGGCCCCTTCTGCTTTGCCGAAGGGAAGGGCGTTGTTTTGACGGAAAAAGGGGAAAAAGAGGCCGTTTCCGGCCAATTTTCCTTTGCGCTGATTCGGGAATCCAGATGAGGTGTGCGATGTTTACCAAAATTCTCGTTGCCAACCGCGGCGAAATCGCCGTCCGCATTATCCGGGCCTGCAAGGAAATGGGCATTGCCACCGTGGCCGTCTTTTCCGAGGCCGACCGCAACGCGCTGCACGCCAGCTTAGCCGACGAAAGCTACTGCATCGGCCCTGCGGCGGCCAAAGAGAGCTACCTAAACATGGCGGCCATCCTCTCCGTCGCCACGCTGACAGGCGCTTCCGCCATCCACCCGGGCTACGGTCTGCTTTCGGAAAACCCGAAATTTGCCGCCTTGTGCGAACAGTGCGGGATTGCCTTCATCGGCCCGCCTGCCTCCGTCATCGCCGCCATGGGCGACAAGGAGCAGGCTAAAAAGACCATGCGGGACGCGGGGCTGCCCGTCATCCCCGGCGCAGAGAACATCGACTCGGCGGAGAAAGCCAAAGACGCCGCCCAAGCCATCGGCTACCCCCTGCTGTTAAAAGCCCGGGCCGGCGGCGGCGGGCGGGGCATTCGCCTTGTGCGGCGGCCGGAGGAACTGGCCAACGCCTATGCCGCCGCTTCCGCCGAAGCGAAAGCCGCCTTTGGCGACGGCACGCTGTATATAGAAAAATACCTCTCCCCCGTGCGGCATATCGAAGTGCAGATT
>JAKPBM010000104.1 GCA_029778935.1 Bacillota bacterium
GTCGGCGCAATAAAAAAGCAAACCACCCGCTTTCGAGTGGTTTGCCAGCAAATTATCTGCGTCTAAACCGAAACGGCGCAGTTTCTTTCTAATACTCCCGCATGCGCTTCCAAACGCTTAACACAAGCTCATACCGCTTGGGGTCCATGCCTTTAAAGGGGACGTTGCTTGTGGAGAAGATATATCCGCCGCCGGGCTTGCCGTAGGTCAGGCAGTACTCGCAGCTGTCAATGACGTCCTGCTCGGTGCCCGTCTGCAGTGCTGCGCAGTGGACGTTGCCGCACAGAGCCACCTTGTCGCCCACCAGTTCCTTTACAACCTTGATGTCCACACCGGCCATGGGGTCCAGCGAATGCAAAGCGTGGGGCCTGCATTCGACCAGCTGGTCCAGAATCGGCATGATGTTGCCGTCGGTGTGTTTGATGGTGTACAAGCCGTCTTTTCTGGCCGCATCGATTATCTGGTACAGATACGGCTGTATAAACTCCCGGAAGCTTGCCGGCGAAAGAAACGGCCCGGAGTTGTAGCAGTAATCGGAGCAAAGCAGCAAACAGTCGACGCCGTTTTCCTGGAACCGCTTGTTCCGCTCGATGGCGGCGTCGGCCATGCGCCGGGCCTCGTCTTTTAAGCCCTGCGGGTCGTCGGCCATGCGGTAGGCAAACTCATACATGGCGGTTCCGTCGGGGATGGCGAACGTGCCGTCGCCGTGATAGCCAATAATCATGGTGTCGCCCACCAGTCCGCGGATGCTTCTGTGGTACAGGTGCAGATCCTCCTCGGAAAGGTATCCGGCATAGGAGGGAATGGGGATGATGGAGTACTCCAGCGCGGTGTAAACCTCCACGGTGAACTCCGCGGCTTCGCGGATGTGGCGTTCCCGCTCTTTGGGGCTTTTCTGGGCAAAGCTTTTTTGGGTTTCCCTGGGGTCAAAGATGTTTCGCCCGAACATCTCCTCGGCCAGCTGGAACTCCAGCTCGAACGTCGGCACCATGTCCGGAACCTGCAGGTTCAAAGCGGCTACCGCCCGCTCTTTCGGCGTCATTTTCGCCATGTTTTCCCCCTCCGTTTCGCATGCGACGCGCCCGCCCGCCGGCGGAACGCTAATTTTTTGGAAATTTCAAAGCCCAACTACGTGCTATATTATATAGCAAGGCGGAAGATGTTGCAATTTAATTAAGCAACTGCGCCGGCGGTTATTTGCGCGATGCTTGACGGCATCCGCCGCTAAAAATCAAAATAGCCGGCTGATTTTTGCATGGTTAATTTATCAACCTCAGTTTCGCCGTGGAAGCTGGGCAAAGCGCGTTTTCCATTCTTCCCCTGTACAAAACCAACAGGCTGGAGCAATTGCTCCAGCCTGTTTTTCTTGGACTTATTCAGACTTGTGGCAGTTAATGGCGGAACGCTGCATCCGCCGTCCGCGGATTTTGCAGCCGCGGCGGCGCTTCCGCCTTTCACCTTACCAGCCAGTTATACAGCACCTGGGCCCATTCCGCCCGGGTGGTCGTGGCATTCGGCAAAATGTTGCCGTTGCTGCCCTGAATCAGCCCCGCTTCCACAAGAGCGGACACGGCTTCCTGTGCCCAGCCGGCCACCGTGTCGGCGTCCGCAAAGTCGGAAAGGGTCTTGCCGGAGCCGCCTTCGGGCAGTTTGCCCAGCGCCTTCAGCGTGTTGTACAGCAGGGTGAACATCTCCTGCCGCGTAATCTGCTTTTCCGGCGCGAACAGGTTGTCGCCCACGCCGCTGGCAAGGCCAAGCCGCTTGGCCGCGGCCAGGTAGCCGGTGTAATACGTGTCGCCGGCGTCGGCGAAGTTGTCCGCCGGGTCTTCGTCCGGGGCGATATCAAACGCCCGCAGGAGCAGCACCAGGAAATCCGCCCGTTTCAGCGGCGCATCGGGGCTGAAAAGCCCGCCACCTGTGCCGTTGGTAATTCCTCTGGCCGCCAGGAAGCCGACCGCCTGATAATACCAGGCATCCTCCGGCACATCGGCAAAACGCACCGGTCGGAATCCCGCCGCAAACAGGCTGAAATGGGTCGTGGCGAACGTCACCGTGCCCGTTTCGGCGTCATACCGGCCGTTAGGAACGCAGACGAGGTTTCCTACGCCGTCAATGAACCATACAATGATGCTTTCGGGATTCTCCCGTTCCTCTTTCGTCGGCGTGTAAGGGATGGACACCGTTACCGGCGCTTCCGGGTTGTTCCACTCGACCGGCTTGCCGTCCACCGTCAGCGTGAGTTCTACCACCGGGCGGCTGCCGATGGCCGTCCGCACGTCCTCGGGGAAGCCCGAAGCGTCGAAACGGCGAATGGTAATTGTCGCTTTCCCGCCATCAAGCCCTTCCAGCATGTTCGCCGGAATCATCACACGGCCTATGGCCGTTTCCAGCGTGATAGCGCCGCCGTTAGAGCCGGACAGGAACGCCACCGGTATGTCCAGCGAGAAGCTCTCATAGCCGCCGCCGACAAACTGAATTGTCTCGCTTACGCCGGCAGCCAGCCGCTCGCCCATCTCGCCGTCCGCCTTAACGGTAAGGTTCTTCCGCACCGGGTCTACGGCCACCGCCAAAACGCGGCCGCCCGAAGTAACCGCGTAATACGTCGGGCCGGCGCTGCCGCCGCCGGACGCGCGGGTCACAGTGACGGTGTAAACGGTTTTGTCGAGACCGTCGGCGCTCGTCACCTCAACGGTGATGACGTTTTCCCCCACCTTCAGCTCGATTTCGCCGGAGGCCTCGCCGCTAACTACTTTCTCGCCGTTGACCAGGATTTCCGCCGCGGGGTCGAAGGCCGCGGGCGTCACCGTCAGGCGGCTGACGCTGTTGCTCACAGAGACTTTGTATTCCGTCACGCCGGGGTCAAAGGCCGGGTCGAGGGCGCCGTCGCTTACGTCCAGCCCTGACAGCCTCGAATCCTTCGCCCGGGTCACGGTGACGGTGTAGGTCGTCGTATAGAGTTGATCCTCGCCCGTCACAATCACTTCAATTTCGTTTTCTCCTACTTCAAGGGCGATTTCGCCGGATTCCTCGCCGCTGGCCACTTCCTCGCCGTTCACCGTAATCTTTG
>JAKPBM010000122.1 GCA_029778935.1 Bacillota bacterium
AGCGACGAACTGCCTGCATTAATGACAAGCGTTAACACTTACTCATATCTCCCCTACTCAAAAATGCTTGCTTTTTCTCTTCTCTTAGGATAAAATAGAGAATCGTACATACAACATATTAATGATACCTTATTTTATACATTTTTTCAAGAGGATAGACCCACTTTTTTCACCGGTTAGGAGAATATTATGCAGGTTGCCGGAATTATCGCCGAATACAACCCCTTTCATGCCGGTCACCAATATCATATTGCCGAAACGAAGCGGATGCTCCCGGATGCGGCCGTCGTCTGCTTTATGAGCGGCAACTTTGTGCAGCGGGGCGAACCCGCGTTATTGCACAAGCTGGCCCGGGCAAAAGCAGCCGTGCAAAGCGGGGCGGACATTGTGTTCGAGTTGCCCGTATCCGCCGTGCTTTCGCCGGCGGAGCGGTTTGCCAGGGCGGGCGTCTGGCTTGCCAAAGCCTGCGGAATTGTGACGCACCTCTCTTTCGGCAGCGAATGCGGCGACGTGGAGCTTTTGCAAAAGGCGGCGACGGCTTCCGAACGGCCGGAAGTGCACGAAGCAAGAAATGCCCTGCTCAAACAGGGCCTGCCCTACCCCAAAGCCGCCGCCGAGGCGCTGCCAGAGGACGTAAAAGCCGTGCTGCAGACGCCCAACAACCTGCTGGGAATCGAATACATCCGCTCCATTATCGCCCTGGGCGCCGACATCACGCCCGTCACCATCACCCGCAAGGGCAGCGCCCACGACGCGCCGGACGAAACGTCCCGCTTCCCTTCCGCTTCCGCCCTCCGCCGCATTTTCCGGGAAGGGAGAACGCCGCCGGAAGGCGCTTTGCCGCCGGCTACGCTTGCCGCTATGGAGGAAGAGCGGGCGTTGGGCCGGTTCCCGGTCAACCCTTCGGCTTTGGAGGTGGCGGTGCTGTCCTCCCTGCGCAAAATGCGTCTGGACGAGCTGGCGAATCTCCCGGAAATTTCGGAAGGCTTGGAAAACCGGCTGTACAAGGCGGTGCGCAGCTGCTATACGGCAGAGGAGCTGCTTGCCGCCGTCAAAACGAAGCGCTACTCCCTAGCCCGACTGAGAAGAACCCTCTACGCCGGCTTTTTGGGGCTGACCAGAGAGGCGCAGCACGCCATGCCGGCCTATCTGCGCGTTCTGGCGGTAACGGAAACGGGGCGGGAACTGCTGGCAAAAATGCGCAAGACAAGCACATTGCCGGTCGTCACGAAACCTGCCATGCTGAACCGGCTGGGCGGCGAGGCCGCCAGACAGGCGCAGATGGAAGCCCTGGCGGACGACCTGTTCGCCCTGGCGTTTCCAAACCCCCAGGCGGGCGCGGATGTGTCGTTCTTCAAAGCGACGCCATATGTGGAAAGATAACGCAATTTTACATTTGTAATGTAATATTATTCACATTGGTTCCGCCGGCTATCATAGCCGCCCCGCTTTATGGCGGCGGACACGCCCTGGAACCGGCCACCCGCGACACTTCGGCCCTGGCAGCATGGTGCCGTTGGCCTGTTATGACCCTCGCACCATAGCGTCCAACCAAACAGGCAAGGTACGGCCCATGCTTTCTGCCTAGACAGTCCGTTTCGAACAGGGTCTCTCCGCTCGGCCTGATTCTTAAAGCCAAGAGCAACGGCATCCGGACAAAGCAAACCGACCGGACAGTTTCAAACCCCGGTTTCAAGTCGTCTGACAACCAAAACTTTCACAGCAACCTTTTCACTGGCCCCTTTGGGTGCCGGTTTTGCTATTTCGAATACATGCTGGGAAACCCCTTCCATCCATACCCCGATTCTCCGGAACTTTTCATTTTCCACTGCCATATTACCCCGGCAATGCAATCGTTGTTTTTGAGGCAGGATTTTACTTCTTCCATATATCTAGTCTTCGTGCAGTAGTGGGAATCAGCTACGCATGCTTCCGGCCCGGCTTTCTCCTTTGGCAAATTCTACTTTCTGCCGGAGCATGTTAGACCCTGCAAAATCACAACCGGAAAAATAAAAAAGCACAGAGAAACTTACGCTTCTCTGTGCTTTTTGCATCTTAGATTTTACTCTTCGATAGCGGAAACAACGCCGGAGCCAACGGTTCTGCCACCTTCACGGATAGCGAAGCGGAGACCGGCTTCGATAGCAACCGGGGTAATCAGCTCGACGTGGATGGTGACGTGGTCACCAGGCATGCACATCTCGACGCCCTCGGGCAGACGGATAACGCCCGTAACGTCGGTGGTGCGGAAATAGAACTGGGGACGATAGTTGGACATGAACGGAGTGTGACGGCCGCCCTCTTCCTTGGTCAGGACGTACACCTGGCCGGTGAACTTGGTGTGCGGTCTGATGGTGCCGGGTTTCGCAAGAACCTGGCCGCGTTCGATTTCGTCGCGGTTGACGCCGCGCAACAGAACGCCGAGGTTGTCGCCGGGCTGAGCCAGCTCGAGAACCTTGCGGAACATTTCGATGCCGGTGACAACGGCCTTGCGGGAATCTTCGCGCAGACCAACGATTTCAACTTCTTCGCCGAGCTTCAGCGTGCCGCGCTCGACACGGCCGGTGGCGACGGTGCCGCGGCCCGTAATCGTCATAACGTCCTCAACGGACATCAGGAAGGGCAGGTCGGTTTTGCGCTCGGGAGTCGGGATATAGGTGTCAACGGTGTCCATCAGCTGACGAATAGGCTCGTACTCGGGAGCGTTGGGATCCTTGGAGGAAGATTCCAGAGCGACCAGAGCGGAGCCGCGGATGATGGGCGTGTCATCGCCGGGGAACTCGTACTTGTTGAGAGCTTCGCGGATTTCCATCTCAACCAGCTCGAGGAGCTCGGGGTCGTCAACGGCATCGCACTTGTTCAGGAAAACGACGATAGCGGGAACGCCTACCTGACGGGCGAGCAGGATGTGCTCGTAGGTCTGCGCCATAA
>JAKPBM010000123.1 GCA_029778935.1 Bacillota bacterium
CCGAGGAGGAGCTTCCCGAGATTGTCCAGCGCTGGCGGCAGGCGAACCGGCGCATTGTGGATTTGTGGTACGCCGTGGAGAACGCGGCGCTGGAAGTCATGCGCACGGGGCAGACGGCGGGCGTGCGCGGACTGGTGCTTGCCCGAGAAGGGGACATTGCTTCGGGGCAGGATTTTCTGACCGTTAGGCTGCCTTCGGGGAGAAAGCTGTACTATGTACGGCCGTTTCTGGCAAAGAACGAGCTGGGCAAGGAATCCCTGCACTACTGGGGTGTGAATGATAAAAACAAGTGGGGCAAACTGAGTACCTACGGCGGCAAGCTGGTAGAAAACGCCGTACAGGCCATCGCCCGGGATTGTCTGGCATATGCCTTAACGCAACTATCCGAAGCTGGGTTTAATGCGGTGTTTCACGTGCACGACGAGGTAGTCATCGAAGCGCCGGACGAAAGTCAGCTCGCCCGCGTGTGCGAAATCATGGGCCAGCTGATTCCGTGGGCGCCGGGTCTGCTGTTGAAGGCGGAGGGGTTTGCGACGGGGTTTTATCGGAAGGATTGAAAAAAATGGGGCTGAGACTGTTCGTTACTTATGAGAAAAAGCTGATGCTCAACCTAGGTTGTTTAGCTTAGAACTGTCCGGATTTGAGCATGGGGTCTTGACTCCGTTCACAGTTCTGACATGGTAGTTATTATATTTACCGCGTTCTATTGCGTTAACAAACTGAGCACGGCTCATATATCTACCTGTATAATTATCGCGAAACGACTGGTTTCTCCCGGAAGAGGATTGTCGGGTTACTGAAATGCGTTTAGCCAATAAATTTGACCCCCTACTTATAAAATGTGTCTATCTTGTCTCAGCCCGCATTTACTAAAATTAATATACTATATACAGTATACCATATATAGTGCATTATGTCAAATCAAATACAACATATTGTGTTTTGGAGGTTGGCCATGGATTTTGGGGAACTGCTATCTCATGAACGTTCTCGACAAGGTTTAACGCTTGCTGCTTTGTCTAAAATGACCGGATTACCCATAACAACCATACACAACTATGAGAGGGGGAGCGAACCAACCCTTTCCAAGGCAGATGTGATTCTTAAAGCATTGGGAATCGGTATTACTATCGGAGTTCAGAAAAAGAAGGAGTAACGGCTATGCTACACCACGACCGCAAAATTACCATCTCCATCGGCAGCAGCCGGCGGGCGACAAGCTGGCCCGCCTCGACAATCTGGTGGTCGGAGCTGGTGGAACGGCTGAAAACGCCCGTCCGCGGCGAAGAGACGCTGGCGGCATATTTGACCCTGCCCAAGTCCAAACAGGACGACCTGAAAGACGTGGGCGGCTTTGTCGGCGGCACGGTGAGAAACGGCGGAAGGCGAAAGGCCGATGCCATCACCGGCCGGGACATCGTAACCCTCGACCTCGACCGCATCCCTGCCGGCGGCACCCAGGACGTGCTGCGCCGCGTGGACGGCCTGACCTGCGGCTACTGCGTCTACTCCACCCGCAAGCACAGCGAGGCCGGCCCGCGCCTAAGAGTC
>JAKPBM010000129.1 GCA_029778935.1 Bacillota bacterium
CCTTCGGATACTATGACAGCGACCGCCATTTTGTTCCTCTCTACTCCATCCCCTCCGAACCGGCCATCACCGTCATCCGCAGCAACCACTTTAACCCCAGCACCAACACCTACGGCTCCGACGGCGCCGAATCCTCATCCCACATCGGCGCGTATCATCTGGAAGCCGACGTATATTTTTCCAGCGCGGAAGAACTGGAAAAAGCCGTGCCGGCGGTGTACGGCGTCACCAACTACTTCACCTTCCCCGCCTACACCAGCAGCGGCTACCGCATCCGCATCGGCCGCTATACCTCCCAGCAGGCCGCTTTGGCCGATCTGGAGACGGTGCAGGCAAGGCTTCGGAACCTCTACCCGGAAGCTTCGCTTCGCGTCGTGGGCAAGGGGGCCAACGCCTACACCGTGTTCCGCACGGGCAGCCGCAACATCCTGTTCGAGTGGGACGGGGCGACCAAGCAGCTGGGAATCCAGGCCATCGGCGGGGACAAGCCCGAAACCTGGACAAAAGGCTACAAATACCTGGGCGGCTTTGACTTTATGAAAGTCAACGGCGGCAACACCTTCGCCGTAGTCAACGTGGTCAAGCTGGTAGACTACGTAAAGGGCGTCGTGCCCTATGAAATGGGCGCGTCCTTCCCGAAAGAGGCACAGAAGGCCCAGGCGGTGGCGGCGGCCACCTTCGGCGTCAAAAACAAGAACCGCCACGCAAGCTCCGGCTTTGACGTCTGCACCGGCCAGCACTGCCAGGTCTACATGGGCACCACCCAGGCCGCCGCGTCGACGCTGGCCTACATTGAAGAAGTCGCCGGCATCATCATCACCTACAACGGCGAGCCGATCAACGCCGTGTACTGCGCCTCCTCCGGCGGCCACACGGAAAACTCCGAAAACGTCTGGGTGCAGGCCCTGCCCTATCTGCGGGGCGTGCCCGACCCCTACGAAGAGCTGACCGTCGGCAACAACGGCATCTGGACCCGCAAGGTCACCGGCGAGGCCCTGGGCCAGCGGCTGCGCTCCCAGGGGTACAGCATCGGCACGGTGACCAGCGTCTACGTGACCGAGTACACGGAGGCGGGCAACGTCCTCCGTCTGGCGCTGACCGACGGGACGAAGACCGTCACTTTGGCAAAAGAAACCATGCGCGTCGTCCTCGGCACCAACACGCTGCTTTCCCAGCGGTTCCGCGTCTCCTCGGGCGGAACGCTGTACGTAAACCAGGGCGAAACCCTGGGCGGCGGCCTGTCCGGCGCTTACGTCGTGGACGGCTCCGGCAATGTCATCCAGCTGGCCGGCGCCAGCTTTAAGGCCATCACCGCCACGGGTATCCAGACCGTGGAAGCCGCAGGCAGCGCTTCCGAATTTGTCTTTGATGGCCGCGGCTGGGGCCACGGGCTGGGCATGAGCCAGCAGGGCGCCAAAGGTTTTGCCAACCGCGGATACACCTACGACCAGATTTTAAAGCACTACTATACCGGCGTCGAACTTGTGCAGACGGGGAAATAGCCTTTCCCCGTTTTGCATGTTCTCCAGCCCCTTTTCCCATACTATTTTTGACATTCGGCAGGCGCCAATCGCACCGTTTGCCCTAGTTAAGGAGCGCCGTTTATGAAAACAAGCGATTTTTACTACGACCTTCCCAAAGAACTCATCGCCCAAACGCCCCTTGCCGAAAGGGACGCGTCCCGGCTCATGCACGTGCCGAAAGACGGCGGGCCGTTTACGCATACCACCTTCCACCAGCTGCCCGGTTTTTTAAAACCGGGCGATTGTCTTGTTTTTAACGACTCGAAAGTCCTGCCCGCAAGGCTCTTAGGCGTCCGCTCCTCCGGCGGGGCGGCGGAAGTGCTGCTTCTGCGCCAGATGGAAAACGACCGCTGGCAGGCGCTGGTCCGCCCGGGGCGGAAACTGCGCGCCGGGGCGAAGATTACCTTTGGCAATGGCCTGATCACCTGCGTTGTCGAGGGCGACGGCCCCGACGGCAGCCGCTACGTCCGCTTCTATTATGACGGAATCTGGCACGAACTGTTAGACCGCCTGGGCGAAATGCCCCTTCCGCCCTATATTACCGAAAAACTGGCCGACCCCAACCGGTACCAGACCGTCTACGCCCGGGAAGAAGGCTCCGCCGCCGCCCCTACAGCGGGCTTGCACTTTACGGAGGAGCTTTTACAGAAAATCGAAGCCATGGGCGTGCGCCTGGCTTTTGTGACGCTGCACGTGGGCCTTGGCACCTTCCGCCCCGTTAAGGCGGAGGAAATCACCGACCATATCATGCACCACGAAGTCTACTTCGTCCCCGAGCAGGCGGCCAGCCTCATAAACCAGACCAAAACCGAAGGCGGCCGCGTCATCGCCGTGGGCACGACGTCCTGCCGCGTGCTGGAAACCGTCGCCGACGAAACGGGCAACGTCCGCCCCGGCGGCGGCGAAACGGGCATCTTCATCTACCCCGGCTACCGATTTAAATGCCTGGACGGGTTGATTACCAACTTCCACCTGCCGGAAAGCACGCTGATTATGCTCGTATCCGCTCTAGCCGGGCGGGAGCGGATTCTGGAAGCCTACAAGGAAGCCGTTTCCCTGCGTTACCGCTTTTTCAGCTTCGGCGACGCCATGCTGATTTTGTAAATTCAACTGGGAGAGTAAGAGGAAGACCATGTTTACCCTGCTTGCAACCGAAGGCCGGGCCCGCCGTGGCCGGTACCAAACCCCCCATGGGATCATTGAAACGCCGGTGTTTATGAACGTGGGCACCCAGGCGGCCATCAAGGGCGGCCTGGACGCCGCCGACTTAAAAACCATCGGCTGCCAGGTGGAATTGTCCAACACCTACCATCTGCACCTGCGCCCGGGGGACGAAATCGTCTGTAAACTGGGCGGCCTGCACCGCTTTATGCAGTGGGACGGGCCGATTTTAACCGACAGCGGCGGCTTCCAGGTGTTTTCCCTGGCGTCTTTGCGGCAAATTAAAGAGGAAGGCGTGACCTTTGCGTCTCATCTCGATGGGCGGCGCATCTTCATGGGCCCCGAGGAGAGCATGCGCATCCAGTCCAACCTGGGTTCCGACATCGCCATGGCCTTTGACGAGTGCGTCTCCAACCCGTCGCCGTATGAGTACGTCAAATCCTCCTGTGAACGGACGTACCGCTGGCTGGTGCGCTGCCAGAAGGCGCTGGCGGAGTGCAATCAGCGG
>JAKPBM010000131.1 GCA_029778935.1 Bacillota bacterium
CAGCACCGTTAACGGCAATAAGGAAATCCCCCGCTCGGGCCGCGGCCCCAACCAGCTGCGGGTCGGCACCGTCAACGGCGACATCGACGTGGACATCCGCCCGGCAAACTAAGCGGCAGGAAAATCCGGCGGGCAAAGTATCCCGGCAAAAGGGGCGGCTGCCCTGCCCCGCATTTTGCCAAAGCGTTTTGCAAAAACCAAACCGCCGCCCCGGCGCGGCTCTTCACGCCAGACCGGAAGTCTCCCAAAACACAGTTTCTTAATCTGATATAAAGGTACGGCAAAACCCCTCGCATGCTATGCGAGGGGTTTTTGGTTACTATTTGTTCAGTTCCTGTTCAATCCGGTTTTTAATCTTTTCGTAAGTTTCTTCGCTCAGCACATGTTCTGCCCGGCAGGCGTCTTTCCGGGCGGTTTCCGGAGACACTCCCAGGGAAATGAAATAGTCGGTCAGCAGTTTGTGCCGCTCGTACATGCGCTCCGCGATCGCGCGGCCCTTCTCCGTAAGGGTGATAAAGCCGTGCTGATCCATATTGACAAGGCCGTTTCCTCTGAATTTCTTCATGGCATAGCTGACACTCGGTTTGGAAAAGCCGAGTGCGTTGGCCACGTCAATCGAGCGAACCTGCCCGTTCTGCAGGTGCAGCATCCAGATGGTTTCCAGATAGTTTTCGGCGGATTCCTGAATCTTCATATATCGTCACCGGCCTTCTCATAAAATTTCGAGGGAAATTCCAACCGAGAGCGGCATGTTTACCGGTACAGCCCCTTTAACAGGGCGATTTCCTCGGCGTACCCTTCCAGCTCGTTGGGCGTTTCCAGATAGAAGGGCAGTTCCCTTAACAGGGGGTGGTTGATGAACCGTTCGAAAAACGCAAGGCCCAAATAGCCCCGCCCGATTTTCTCATGCCGGTCCTTGTGGCTCTGGTAGGGGTTTTTGGTGTCGTTAATGTGGATGGCCTTAAGCCGATCCAATCCAATTACCTTATCAAACTCGGCCAGAACGCCGTCTAAGTCGTTTACGATATCGTACCCCGCGTCGTAAATATGGCATGTGTCCAGACACACGCCCAGCCGCGGGCCCGCCTTCGTGCCGTCGATAATGGCGCGAAGCTCTTCAAACCGGCCGCCGACTTCGCTGCCCTTGCCGGACATGGTTTCCAGCAAAATCGTCGTATGAGGCCCCCGTTCCGCCGCCTCGTCCAGCAGTTCGCAGATCAGACGGATGCCCTCCTCCGTGCCCTGGCCGACGTGGCTGCCCGGATGGAAGTTGTAGTAGGCGCCCGGCACATATTCCAGCCGCTCCAAATCGTCCAGAAACACCATCCGCGCAAACTCGCGGACTTTCAAGTCCGCCGCGGCGGGGTTCAGCGTATACGGGGCGTGGGCCAGAATCGGGGCGAAGTCGTGCTCTTTGGCAAACTGAAGAAACGCCGCCGCGTCCTCGGGGTCCACCGCTTTGGCCTGCCCGCCCCGCGGGTTGCGGGTGAAGAACTGGAAGGTGTTGCCGCCGATAGAGAGGGCTTCCTTCCCCATGTGCATATACCCTTTTGAGGCTGATAGATGGCATCCGATTTTCAGCATATGTCCTCCCGGGCCTTTTTGACCCATACGGTTTCAATTATTATATCACATTAATCTTAAAAAATGAATATACTAGATCTCTCCAATTTTCTCATATCGGCCCTTTTCAGGCATGCCGCCGTCCTCGATCAAAGGACATTACGCTTTTTTTACCTTATTTCTCCTCAATTTAAAATTTATTTAAATTCGGCTCTTGTTTTTACAGTTTCTTTATGTTATAATCCTTTAAAAGCCGTATATTTTATATCAATTTTATTATTGTTTTACACAACGGGCAAAGCCCGGATTCCCCTATACTGTACATTTTTCGCATCAGGCGCGTTTATGTTCCGTCATTGTATGATTTTTTAGGCAGGCCTTGCTATCCACTCAGGATGCTTCCACATACATAATCTCCCTCCAAACTTTTTCCCTAACTCTCCTCTCATTCACTATACAACAAAGCCGCAAGGAAAGCTTCCTTGCGGCTTTGTTGTGTTTACCCTGCTTTTTCGGATTTCTTATACGCCAAAACAGACATGTTTTATGGATAACTCGCCGTTAGGTGACATTCTTAGTTACGTATTCTTCTTATGCTTATTTCACTTACTGGAAAATGTTACCGTTACTGCAACTTGTAAATATATTTTAATTATTAGTTAATATTCTTCTAATTGCAATATTTATTACATAACTATTAAAGTATAATGCATAATAATTTAATTGTAATTTAACTTATTTCTATTGTGTTTACGAAATTGTTATGATATAATGCGAACTGTAAAGTAACGCCCTTCTTCATCGTACTTTACGCAAGTTTTCGTTGCGTAACAGAAGGGCGAGATCGGCCGATCTACACCGTAGTTTAACGTGAGCGCGCTTCCTCATTACAAGCTTGCCCTGATTTGCAAGCGGAAAGGGGTATTGTCATGTTAAAGCGTAAGATTTGGCTACTCGTATGCATCTTAGCCATGGTTTTGGCGCTGTTTGCCGGCTGCAACAAGTCGGAGGACGGTAAAGAAACCACCCCCGCTACCACAACCCCGCAGTCGCAGCCTGCCACCACGTCGGAACCCGCCACCACCACGGAAGAAACCTTCGATTTCAAGGGATATGAGTTTACCATCTCCACCGGCGCCGCCTTCCCCCGCCGCAACGAAGACGGCAGCTTCGTCAGCGCCAAGGACGAAGAATGGTACGAAAAGTACCTGGATCTGGAGGACAAGTACAACATTAAAATCGTTCGCGTAGACGTCCCCGGCGACGCGCTGGAAGTGCTGACTTCCTACGGCATGTCCGGCGACAAGGCCGCCGACCTGTTCTTCTGCCGGCAAACGGCGTACTGGCCCGCCGGCAAGGCCGGGTATGTGCTGCCGGTCAGCGAGGGGAAACTAGCCGAGCTGGGGCTGAACTGCTTTGACGAAACCCGCTGGTTCCAGCCGGCGGTGCTGAACACCGCCCTGCTCGGCAAATACTGGGGCCTGCAGGTGGCTTCCAAGTACATCGCCGTGCCTTCCGGCTACTTCATCACCTTTAACAAGGAGCTGGTGGCCGAAGCCGGCTATGACAACCTCTACGACATGGTCCGCAACAAGACCTGGCGGTACGACGTCTACATGGACATCGCCCGCAAGACCACCAAGGACACCGACGGCGACGGCGTGCCCGACATCTGGGGTACGGGCGCCACGGCCTGGGGCAACGAGATTTTAACCAACAACGTGGACTACGTCGGCCCCGACGCTTCCGGCCGCTGGGTGTTCCAGGCCAACTCCAAGGAAGGTTTGGAAGCCCTTGAGTTCCTCTATGAGATGAACTTCGGCAGCAAGACCCGCTGGGACGAAAGCTCCAGCGTAGTGCGCCAGGGCTTTGCCGACGGCAAGGTCGCCTTCAACTTCGCCACCATGAGCGACATTGACGGCCCGACCAAGGTCATCTATAACTCCAACCACGATTACGGCATCATTCCGATTCCCCTCGGCCCCAGCGGCACCGACTATGTCGCCGGTCACGCCAACAACGACTGCTACGTCATCCAGGCCTCCAACAAGGACCTTGACAAGGTGGTCAAAATCCTAAACGACTGGGCGCTGATCGTCAACGACACGGAAAGCTATCTAGAAATGCTGGACGACGGCCGCTGCAGAACCCCCGAGGACAAGGAAATGATGATCGAGTACATTATCCCGAAGTTCGGCCTCTGCAAGCGGAAGGTCAACCCCACCATCGACGATCTGCTGGCCGACGAGTTCATCGCCAGCTTCTCCTACGGCGGCTATACGCCGGCCCAGGCCATCGAAGCTTTCGCCGATCGGATTCAGCAGGCGCTGGACGATTTCTTTGGTCAGTAACTAGCTCCCTCCTCCCTAGTTACCATAAAATCCTACTCTCCCTCACTACAACAACAAAGCCGCAAGGAACCCTTGCGGCTTTGTTGTGTTTATTAGGCAGTGTGTACTGAGCTTACCGGATTACGCGGATGCGCAGGATGCCGGGCACTTTCCGAAGGCATTCCAGCACTTCCTCGGTGATTTCGTCGTCGGTTTCCACCAGCGTGCAGGCGTAGCTGTGCTTGGACTTGTTGATCATGTGCTCGATGTTCAAGCCCGTCCGCGCCAGGGCGGTGGAGATGGAGCCGACCATGTTGGGGATGTTGCGGTGGATGGCGCAGAGGCGGTACTTCGACACTCTGGGCAGGTAAATGTCCGGCAGGTTGACGGAGTTGTGGATGTTGCCGTTGCAGAGGTAGTCGGACACGGCGTCGGCGGCCATCACGGCGCAGTTGTCCTCGCTTTCCGGCGTGGACGCGCCCAAATGGGGAATGCAGATGGTGTTGGGCATGGACAGGGTCTTGGCGTTGGGGAAGTCGGTCACATAGCAGGCCACTTTGCCGCTCTTCAGCGCGTCGCACATGGCGTCGTCGTCCACCAGCTCCGCCCGGGCCAGGTTGATAATCCGCGCGCCGTCCTTCATCTTGGCAAGGCTGTCGGCGTTGATCATGTACCGGGTTTCGTCGTTTAAAGGCACATGGAGGGAGATATAGTCGCAGTTGGCGAAAATCTCCGCCTTGTCCGCCACCCGCTTGACGTTGCGGTTGATCCGCCACGCCGCTTCGACGGTCATATACGGGTCATAACCCAGCACTTCCATCTCCAGCTGCACGGCCACGTCCGCCAGCATGGCGCCGATGGCGCCCAGGCCGATGATACCCAGGGTTTTGCCCTTCAGCTCCGGCCCCACAAAGCGGCTTTTGCCCTTTTCAATGAGGGCCGGGGCGGCTTCGCCCTCGTCCTTCAGGCCGGCCGCCCAGTTGACGGCTTCCACCAGATGGCGGGAGGAGAGCACCAGCGCCGCCACAGCCAGCTCTTTCACCGCGTTGGCGTTGGCGCCGGGCGTGTTGAACACTACGATGCCTTCCTCGCTGCACCTTGCCACGGGGATGTTGTTGACGCCGATGCCCGCGCGGCCGATGCAAAGGAGGCTGGCGGGGAAATCCGCCGTCGTAATATCCGCCGAGCGGAGGAGAATCGCGTCCGGCTCGCTGACGTTGGGGCCGTATTCAAACCGCTCCGGGTCCAGACGGGCCAGGCCCACTTCGGAAATGTTATTGTAAAGCTTTACCTTGAACTTGTTCACTCGTCTCTCTCCCTATGCGTTTTCTTTTTCAAACCGCGCCATAAAGTCGATCAAGGCATCTACGCCCTCTTCCGGCATGGCGTTGTAAATCGACGCCCGCATGCCGCCGACCACCCGGTGGCCCTTCAAATTGGCAAGGCCGGAAGCGGCCGCTTCCTTGCAGAACTTGGCGTCCAGCTCCTCGCTGCCGGTGGTGAAGGTGACGTTCATGATGGAACGGCAGTCTTTGCGGATGTGGTTTTTATACAGCTTCGACTCGTCAATATAGGCGTACAGCTTGGCCGCTTTGGCCTTGTTCCGCTCGGCCATGACCGCAAGGCCGCCGGTTTCCTTGATGTATTCCAGCACCAGTTTGATGAGGTAGATGTTGTAGGTCGGCGGCGTGTTGTACATGGAGCCGTTTTTCGCCTGCATTTCGTAGGAAAGAACCGTCGGGGTGCCCTTCTGGGGCGGGCCGATGAGGTCGTTGCGGACGATGACCACCGTAACCCCCGCCGGCGCCAGATTTTTCTGCGCCCCGGCGTAGATCAGGCCGTAGCGGGTCACATCGCACGGCTCGGACAAGATGCAGGACGACTGGTCGGCTACCAGCGGGACGTTGCCCGTGTCGGGCAGGTACGGCCACTTGCTCCCGTAGATGGTGTTGTTTTCGCAGATATGGACATAATCCGCCTCGGGGTCTAAGGAAAGCTCGTCCTGAGACGGGATGTAGGCAAAGTTTTGCGCCTTGGTGGAACCGGCAACGCGGGCCGCGCCGTATCTCTGCGCTTCCTCGTAGGCTTTCTGAGAGAAGTTGCCGGTGACGATGTAGTCGGCCTTGCCGGACTTGGTCATCAGGTTCATGGGCACGGCGGCAAACTGGCCGGTGGCCCCGCCCTGCAGGAACAGAACGGTATAGGAATCGGGAATGCCCATCAC
The DNA here is from genome assembly GCA_029778935.1 of Bacillota bacterium. Lineage (GTDB taxonomy): Bacteria > Bacillota > Clostridia > Oscillospirales > QAMX01 > DUUG01. The sequence continues at coordinate 6,118 of JAKPBM010000131.1, forward strand.
TTCCCGAAGAAGGGCCTCGGCGCTTTCGATGATTTCCTCGTACACCTTTGATCGGTGACTCATCTCCATGACGGACATACCGGTGTGGTTGTAGTTGCAAAGTTCCGCGGCGGCCTTCTCCAAAACGGGCAGCGGCAGCATGGACGGGCCGGCCGAAAAGTTATATATCCGGTTTTCGCTCATGGATAAAAAACTCCCTTTTTTCGCGAGATATCTCGCTCTTTTTTGCATATTTTCACGCGCGCAAGGCGTATGTTAATTATAAATTATACGACTGTATGCAAGATTTGTCAATTTAATTGCTGTCAAAAAAAGCCAGAGATTCCCAGGTATGGTTATGAACTGTTGCTAAATGGCTTGGATGTGCTATAATAGTTGAAAGTAACGCAAAGGTTCCCCTTTCGTTAGCTCCTTTAGAAAGGAATATGCATATGAAACCTGTGCAATGGGAAGATGTACTGACCAAATTGTGCGCCGCTCCCGGCCCGGCGGGGTTTGAACACGCCGTCGCCGACGCGGTGGAGCGGGAACTGGCCGGCCTGCCCGTAAAGTTCCGGCGGGACGGGCTTGGTTCCCTCATCGTATCGTTTTCCGGAAACGAAAACGCGCCCCTTCTGATGGTGGACGCCCATATGGACGAAGTGGGCCTTGTTGTTTCCTCCGTCACCGACGAAGGGTTTTTGAAGTTCGGCCCTGTGGGCGGGCTGGACAAGCGGATTTTGCCCGGCAATGAAGTCTTGCTTCTGACAGAGCCGGTGACCCCCGGCATTATCTGCTGCCTGCCGCCCCATGTGCAGACCGCTTCGCAGATGAACGAGTTTGCCGACATCGGCTCCATGGGCATCGACACAGGGCTGTCCGCCGAGGAAGTGAAAGCAAAAGTCCCCGTAGGCACCTTCGGCGTTTTAGCCTCCAAGGCACAGACCCTTGCCGGCGGCAAATTTACCGCCAAGGCCCTGGACAACCGGGCCATGTGCGCCGTTTTGGTGGAAGTAGTCAAGCGGCTGGCGGAGGAAAACGCGCCTGTGAACCTCGCCGCCGTCTTCTCCGCCCAGGAAGAAGCCGGCTGCCGCGGCGCCGGCCCGGCGGCGTTTGGCCTTAGCCCTGCCGCGGCGGTGGTGCTGGACGTCACTTACGCCAAGGCCCCCGGCCTGTCCGACGAGGAAAGCTACCCCTACGGCAACGTGACCGTCTGCCTTGGCCCCTTTGTGGACAGGGCGCTGTCTAAAAGCCTGATTGAAAAAGCCAACGCCATGGACATTCCCGTATTGGAGGAAGTTTACGGCGGCAGCACGGGCACCAACGCCACCCCCGTGGCCCTGGTGCAGACGGGCATCCCCTGCGCCGTTCTGTCCGTGCCCATCCGCAACATGCACACGCCGGTGGAAGTGGTTAGTTTGGCCGATTTGGACAAGGCTTCAGACCTTCTGACCGCCTTTGTGAAAGACTTTGCGAAAGGAGGCGCGCGGTAATGGCGAAAAACCTCATGGATACGTTGTCCGACCTTTGCGCCCTCCACGGCCCCTCCGGCGACGAGCGGCTGGTGGCCGAATACCTCTATGAGCGAGCAAAACCGTATGCGGACGACATCAAAATCGACGGTATTGGAAACCTGATGGTGTATAAAAAAGGCAGAAACCCCGGCGGCAAACCCGTCATGGTCTGCGCCCATATGGACGAAGTGGGCTTTATCGTCCGCGCGGTCACTTCCGACGGCCTTTTGAAAATCGACACCTTAGGCGGCATCGACCGAAGGGTGATTTTAGGCCGCAGCGTGCGGGTGTTGGGCAAGAAAGGCTTTGTGCCCGGTGTGATCGGCCTGAAGCCGACGCATCTTGCTTCCGACGACGAAAAGAAGTCGCCGCCCAAGATGGAAAGCCTGACCGTGGACATCGGCGTTTCCTCCAAGGAAGAGGCGCTGGAGCTTGTGTCTTTGGGCGACACGGTGACATTTGCGACGGAGCCGGCCCTGTTTGGCAGCGGCTGCTTTAAAGCCAAGGCCGTGGACGACCGCGTGGGCTGCGCCGTGCTGCTGTCGCTCATTGAAAGCGGCGAACAGCCGGAAAAAGACACCTGGTTTGTCTTTACGGTGCAGGAAGAAGTGGGCGCCCGGGGCGCTACGGTGGCGTCCTTCGCCGTCGACCCGGCGGCGGCCCTGATTCTGGAAGGCACCACCGCTGCCGACGTGGCGGGTGTGTCCGGCGAGCAGCGGGTTTGCCTGGTGGGCAACGGCGCGGTCATCAGCTATATGGACAAGAGCACCATTTTCGACCGCGGCATGTTCCGCGCCCTGGCCGACTACGCCGACCAGAACGGCATCCAGTGGCAGGCCAAGTCGCTGGTGGCCGGCGGCACCGACGCGGGGAAAATTCACATCTCCCGGGCGGGCATCCCCTGCGCGGGGCTGGCCGTGCCGGTGCGGTATATCCATTCGCCCGTGTCCGTCGTTTCCGTGGCGGATGTGGAGCGGATGCAACAGCTGGCGCTGGCCTTTGTGACCGGCAAAGCGGTAAAACTGTAAGGAAAAAGCGAAAGCGGCATGGCGTTATCTGCCATGCCGCTTATTTTAATCCTTCGAGCGCTTTTTGAGATACACCGCCAGGGCGACCCCCGCCGCAAGGAGCGCCAGTCCGATGGCAATAAACACCGTTCCCATGATGGAAACCGGATTGTTGCGGATAAAGTGTGTCATGGTGTCCTGGGACAGGCCGGGAAACCCCGCGCCCCTCTGCCAGATGATATCCAGGCCCGGCTGGGACGTGTTGAAAGCAAACAGGGAAGCAACACTCCGGGCCATTGCCCTGGCGATGACGCCGAACACGGTAAACACCGCGCCGCCGGCGGCCACATACACGCCGAACAGCCAGCCGTATTTACGAATCAGCTTCCCGATGACGCCGGGGAGGGAGTCGACCCAGTTGGCCTGCTTTTCCTGCGGTTCCGACTCTTTTTGATCCGTGTGAGGCTCCGATTCGTCCTCGGTCAAAAGCCAGTCGGTGGTCACGCCGAAAGTTTTTGCCAGAAGCAACAGTTTTGAAAGTTCCGGCACGGCCTCCCCCGTTTCCCATTTGCTGACGGCCTGCCGGGATACGCCTAACAACTCCGCCAGCGCTTCCTGCGAAAGCCCCGCCTTTTTTCGAAGGGTATATATTTTTTCTGACAGCTTCATTGGCTCTTCCCCTTTGCTTTGCATGGCTCTAGTGTACCAGAGTGGCGGTTGCAAAACAACCTATGGTGGCTGGAAGTTCCGCACCCGCTGGTTGCGGTAC
>JAKPBM010000147.1 GCA_029778935.1 Bacillota bacterium
AAATCGTCGTCTACGTAGACGATTTCATGGGCGGCGATGTTGCGGACAGACTCCTCCACCTGCCGCAGCAGGTTCACCCGGTCGACGACGTTCGGCTCTTTCGCATAGGCGTTGATAATCGCAGTCAGCGGGGCGGAGGCATAGAAACCGTCCCGGTAGGGCGCAAAATAGGCGTCCAGCACGGCAAGGATGTTCTGCCCCTCCTCCGTTTTGCTTAATCCGTCCCTTGTCAGGTATAAGACCTTGCCCCGCTTCTGGCAGTAGTTTTCCATGGCAAGCCCCAGGCTCTGGGAGACGTACAAGTCTAAAACTTCAAGAATAATGGGGGTCAGCCCGCGGACAAAGTCCAGATACTCCTTCCGCTTCAGCTTGACATCCAGCCACAGCATGTACTCCACGATTTTCCTTGTCTGGCTGTTGACCACGGGGATGAGCCACGAAGGGAACTGGACTCGGAGCCTGTCCACCTCGCTGTGTTTGAGCATGAGGCGGTGGCAGGCCAGTTCCAGAAGCTCAAGCGCCGGGGCGGGAAGCTGTTTTAAGCTCTGGGCGACGGTCAGGGCCGCGAAATAGTCGTACACGTCGATATGGCGCTTGATAATCTCCGTTTTGATGCGCTCCATCAGGTTCAGGTAGCCGGAGACGCTGCTGCGGTTTACAAAGGCGTCCGTGTTGTCGGCGTTCAGCTCCCAGTACAGGTCGTTGTCGTATTTGGTGATGTCGTCCCGGCGGGGGTTGCTCCGCTTGTTGGGCGACGCCACCTGAATGGGCCGGCAGGTGCCGTCGGACAGGGCGGCCAAAAGCTGCAGAGAGCTTTTCATGGCGGGCGTGCCGGAAGATACGTTTAATAGGACGGTATCTTCCGGGTTTTCTTTTTTGATTTTCTCGATTTCGGTTTCAAAATCGATGTAGAAGCCGTCGAACAGGTGCACGTCGAACAAATCCGGCCGCAGAATACAGTGCACCTCAAAGGGATGGGATAGGAGATTGCCGAGCCGCTCCAGCGCGTCGCAGTATCGGTTGTCCTGTTTGTGGTAGTTTACCATTTCGCCGGAAAGGTACAGATACACCTTTTTGGGCTTGTAAATCCGGCAGATATGCAGCATCGCCCCGTCCCGCTGGTCGCAGATGGGGTCTGTGGTGCCGATGGGGGAAAAGAGAACGCAGTCCATAAGGTACCTCGCTTTCTGTTCGAAGGGTGAGCCTGCGGCTCCCGCGGGGGCTGCCGTTGATATAGGACAGAGGGAGAGGAAAAACCGCCGTTTCCCGCCGCTTGCTGCGGTAAGGGCCTTTGCGGGGGCAGAAAGGCGGCTTGCGTCGCGTCATGCGTCCCCGGAGGGATGCGGTGCGTATTTGTACACATAAGATAAGGAGGTTTTACAAATGAATTTCCGTCCCCGGAGGGGTATGGCAGAAAAAGGATTAAAAAAGGAGTGTTTTTCAATGTATATGAATTTCCGTCCCCGATGGGGTTGGTTACATGGTTGTTTGGCTCATGGTTCACATCAGGCAGCGGCCGTCCCCCAAAGGGGTGTTGTCTTATGAGTAAGCTGCCGTTCCCGAGAGGGGGTTGGTTTGCTGCAAATTTCCTCCTGGACAACGGCGGGCATGATTCCGTTTGCGTTTCAAGCTGTCCCCGAAGGGGGAGTTTATCAGTGCTGTAGTTTGAGACTGGACCTGAGGGAGCTTCGGTTTCCGTCCCCAAAAGGGGGTTACGATGGAGGATACTGCAAGGGCTTCGGGCATCCAGGCTGTCCCCGTAAGGGGGTGGTGCCGCGGACACAGGCGGTTCCGCCGGGTTTCGCGGGCCGTTTCGTCCCGTTAGGGGACGTGCGGCACGTGGGCCGCTTGGCATAGCCGCGGGAAGCCCGGTTTTGCACGGGGCAAGAGCGGCGCTGCGGCAGAGGGTGCGCAATGGCGGGAGCGTCACTGCGGACAGGGTGAACGCTGCGACATATGCGGGTGCTGCGGCAGGGGCTACGCAGCAGCGCGGGCAAGTGCTGCGGCAATGGTTGCACTGTGGCAGGGTGCGCTTAGGCGCGCAAACCCCGCCATCCGCCGGGAATGCCCCCGTTTCCGGTTCCGCCGGGTGCGGGTTTTGACAAAATGGTTCATATGTGACTACGGCCACATGGTTGAGCTGCCGTCCCCATGGGGGTTCTAGTATAAGGATTGTCAGAAAGAAATGGAAATGGTGGCTCCGTCCCCGAAGGGGATATTGTGGCACACGAGATTCTGCTTTGCATAGGAACCGGAACGTATCCGTCCCCGTAGGGGGGGCGTATTGCAAGTGCCGGAGGAAATAGGCAAATGCCCCTGCGATGCGTTTCCGTCCCCGTAGGGGGTGCGTATTGCAAGGAAATTTGCCGATCTCAAGAAGCTGTACGAAGAGTTTCCGTCCCCGTAGGGGGTGCGTATTGCAAGTTGTGTTTTTTGGCGGGGAAATTGGACAGGACGGTTTCCGTCCCCGTAGGGGGTGCGTATTGCAAGGGCAGGCGGGGAACACACTTGATCGGCCTAGCATTCCGCCGCCCAAAGTGCGAAGCCAATCACAGGCGAACCGGTGTACGCCCGTTCTGGCCGGAAAATCGGGCCCAAAGCCCGCGCCAAAGTGAGCAAACCTTGACCAAACGAGCGGCGAACGGCGGGGGGTTTACATGTTTCCTTCCCCTTCGCGCTTTCGGACGGGCGACGTTTCCGCCCCGCCCATGCCCAGGGTGGACTTGATGCCGATGCCCGCGTAGTTGGCAAAGTACAACAGCAGCTTCGCCACTTCCGCAAGCGGCGCCGGAAGCCTGAGCTGCAGCGTAAGCTCCCCCGTAAACCCGA
>JAKPBM010000149.1 GCA_029778935.1 Bacillota bacterium
GAACCGCCCCGTCGGAAATCCCGACGCCGCCAGCGCGCAAATCGCCGCGCAGGGACCGGGCAGCGGAGAAACGGGAATGCCCGCTTCATGGCACAATGCCACCAGGTGCTCGCCGGGGTCGCTGATGGCCGGGGTGCCGGCGTCGGTGACCAATGCCCCCGTTTCCCCGTTCTGCAAGCGTTCGATCAGCTCTCTGCCCCGCTGTTCCCGGTTGTGTTCATAGTAGCTGATGAGGGGCTTTTTTATTTGAAAATGGGTCAATAGCTTCAGCGTCACCCGCGTGTCCTCCGCCGCAATCCAGTCCACCGACCGCAGCACTTCCAAAGCCCTGGGCGACATATCCCCTAAATTACCCAGCGGCGTGGGAACCAAGTATAACATCAGCCGCCCTCCCGTTCGTCGGATATTTCATCAGGATGATAGATTCTGTATGCCTCCGCCGTAGGCTCCCCGTTCCGCTTGCAAAGTACAAGCGGCGGCGGGACAATGAGCCCATGGGCAGCGCCCTTTTTGCCTTCCACCAGCACTAAAATGGGGGCCTGCCCCGCCTTATGCTGCACAAAGCGGAGCCGTTTCGGCATCAGCTTGGCCGCTTCCATGGCGCTTGTCAGCTCGCACATGCGTTCCGGCTTGAAAACTGTGAAAAACGTGCCGCCGTAGCGGAGCAGCCGCGACGCCGTGGCGCACACTTCCTGGATGGTGCAGCTTGTTTCCGCCCGGGCCGCGTGCATCTGCTCTTTTTTCGGCAGACGGCCGCTGTGTCGCTTGTAGTACGGCGGGTTGCAGACGATGGTGTCGAAAGATTCGGCGGGGATAGGTATTGTGCGCATGTCGCCGGTCAGTATATCAATTCGATGGCTCAGCTGGTTGCGCGCGGCGTTGTCTTTTGCCACTTCGGCTGCTTTTTCGGAGATTTCGATGCCCGTCACGTGGATTTCCTTATGCCGCCCGCAGAGAAGCAGCGGCAGAATCCCACCGGCGCAGCCCAAATCGCACACTTTCGCCCGCTTGGAAACCCTCACAAAGGCGGAAAGCAGCACCGAGTCCGTCCCCACGGGAAAGCAGTCGTCCGTATGCCGGTAAATGAGCCCTGCCAGCCCCAAAGGAAAAACCGATTCGCTCATGTTTTATACCCTTGCAAATTCCTTCAGTAAGAAAACAGGGCAGCTCGCCGAAAGCAGGCGTCTGCCCTTGAAAAGTATGGACGTAAGAATGCGTCTTTTATTCCGCAGGCGCAATGGCTTCCACGGGGCAAACGGCGGCACAGGCGCCGCAGTCGATGCACTGTTCGGGGTCAATGACGTATTTGGAGTCACCGGCCGAGATGCAGGAAACCGGGCATTCGCCCTCGCAGGCGCCGCAGGAAATGCACTCGTCAGAAATAAAATGAGCCATCGTAAGATCTCCCTTCATGTAGATGCAGCCGACTTGACAACAGGCCGATTGCTTGTACCTATTGTAACAAATCTTGCGGGAAAATGCAACTGTTCTTGCAGAGCAAATAATTGCGCAGGCAAACATTTTTGCATAGGTTTCTCCTCTTGGGGAAAAATAAGGGTAAAACGGTGACTGCGAGGGTTAGATTATGGATCCGAAGAAGCAATTTAACAGGAAAAACAGCGAAAATCTGGAACTGGCCGAAGAGCTTGTCCCCGACGGCAGCCTTGGGCAGACGTCCATGCGCCATGCCCGGCGGCATTTCAAAATTCAACGTCAGGACGATAAGCAGAAAAACCCCTCCGATAACAGCAAAACGCAGAAAGATACCCCTTAGTGTTTGTATAGTATTCCTATATTTCATCTTTTCACGCCAGCGGATTTTCATCATTTCCGCTATTGGCGTATGTATACGAAAGTTGTATTATATAGTCAAGGTCAAGGTTGGTCAAAGTCAGGAGGACGAGAATGCGAATCAGTGATCTAATTGCTGAATACATCATAAAAGTGGTAGCGGAAGAAAACGGCTCCGCTTTGCTCTCCCGAAGCGAGCTGGCCGAACGGTTTCGCTGTGTCCCCAGCCAGATCAACTACGTTCTCACCACTCGCTTTACGCCGGAACACGGGTACACCGTCGAAAGCCGCCGGGGCGGCGGCGGGTATATCCGTGTCTCCCGGGTGCAGATGACCCGCGACCGCTTGATTATGCACGTCGTCAACACCATCGGAAGCCAGCTGGACGCTGCCAGCGCGGCCGCGTTTCTAAGCAACATGCGGCAGGCGGAAGTGATATCCGACGAGGAATACCGCCTTTTAGCTGCGGCTTTGTCTGACCAGGCGCTGGCCGCGGCGGCGGACAAAAATATACGCGACATGCTGCGCGCGTCGATATTAAAGCGCTGCCTTTTGCAGCTTACGTAAACCAAAGAGCACGGCTCTGCCATGCTTAGCTGTTAGAAACCTGCGTATGCATCCGGTGATTTTAAAAGGAGGAATGCCGATGCTCTGCGAACACTGCGGGAAAAACCCCGCCACCCATTTTTACAGCCAGAACATTAACGGACAGGAACAGTCCCTCTACCTCTGCAGCGAATGCGCCAGCAAGCACGGTTCGCTTTTTGGGTTTCTGGACCCCCTTTCTCCCCTAAGCTCCCTGTTTGCCAGCTTCCCTGAGTTTACCCCGCTCATAGATTCCCACACCGCTTCCGCGCCGGCGGAGACCGTTTGCCCCGAATGCGGCGCGACGGCGGCGGACATCGCGAAAACGGGCCAGGTCGGCTGCGCCAGGTGCTATCAGATATTTTCCAACCTTCTGGCCCCGTACCTTGCCAAACTCTACGGCAAGGCCGTGCATACCGGGCGCAAGCCCCTCTCGTATAAGCCGAGCCAGCCTCCTGTGAACAGCCACAACTCCGTCAACGAGGAAATCAACCGGCTGCTCCGCCTGCAGGCGGAAGCCATCCGCCAGGAGCGGTTCGAGGATGCGGCCCGCATTCGGGATGAAATCAACCGTCTAAGACAGGACAAGGGAGGCAATACTCTATGAGCGCTCAATGGTTTGAACACTCCGGCGACCACGCCGACATTGCCCTTTCCACCCGCGTCCGCCTGGCCCGAAACATAGAGGGCATCCCCTTCCCCGGCCGTCAGAACAAGGAACAGGCCGTCAAAGCCGCCGATTTGCTTTCCGCCCCGATTCTGGAAAACAAAGTCACCGCTTCCCGGTTTACCAGAAAGGAAATGGCGTCGCTTTCGGACACGGAACGGGCGAGCCTGGTGGAACGGCACCTCGTTTCCCCCTATTTCGCCACACCGGCCCCCGGCGGCGTGCTGCTGCTTTCGTCGGACAACGGCATTGCCATCATGCTCAACGAAGAAGACCATATGCGCCTGCAGGTGCTGGGCACGGGGCTTTGCCCGGAGGCTTGCATGGAGACGGCCGTCCGGCTGGACAACATGATTGACGAAGGACTGACCTCCCACGGCGCAAAATACGCCTTTTCCGAGAAACTCGGCTACCTCACCCGCTGCCCAACCAATCTGGGTACGGGCTTACGCGTCAGCGTCATGCTCCACCTGCCGCTGTTAGCCGCCGGCGGGCAGATGACGGCGCTGGCCAACTCCGCCGGAAAGCTGGGCATTGCCGTCCGGGGCATCTACGGCGAAGGCACGAAAGAGCACGGCAACCTGTTCCAGATTTCCAACCAGTCGTCTTTAGGCACCACCGAGCAGGAGCAGATCGCCAAAGTGCGCGAAGTGGTGTCTGGTCTCATTGAACGGGAGCGCCAGGCCCGCAAAATGGCCCTGGAGACGGCTCCTAACGCCTTGGAAGACAAAGTGTTCCGCGCCGCCGGCCTGCTGACCTCTGCCCGCAAAATGTCCGCCTCCGAAGCGCTGGCTTTGCTGTCGGACTACCGCTTGGGCGTGTCTTTGGGCCTTATTCAGGCGGACATCGCCGTGCTGAACTCGCTGCAGTCGCAGATGATGCCGGCCACGCTGTCTCTTGCCGTGGGCCGCACGCTGCCGGCTGCGGAGCGGGATATCTTTCGGGCGGAACTGATCCGGCGTGTTCTTCCCAAACCATAACGAAAGGACGGTAACCGTATGATCGACAGACGTTTTACCCAGCGTGCCAACAACGCCATCAGCCTGGCGTACAACTCCGCCGTGTCGCTGGGCCACAACTATATCGGCACCGAACATATTCTGCTGGGCCTGCTGCGGGAAAAGGAAGGCGTGGCCGCGCGGGCTTTGGCGGCTAACGGCATCACGCTGGAAGCCGTTACCGAGAAAATACGCGAAAAAGTCGGCATCGGCGACCCGGGCGTGATGCCCCGGGATCTTACGCCGCGCTCGAAGCTCATATTGAAACTGGCCGCCGAAGAGGCCAACCGCATGGGACACAACTATATCGGCACCGAGCACATCCTGCTCGGCATCCTGCGGGAAGGCGACAGCATGGGCTCCCGCATTCTGGCCGAGCTTTTGGGCGGCGACCTCCGTAGACTGGCCGATTCCATCCTCCGGGCCATCGGCGAGGGCGGCGACTTCAGCTCCATGCCCCCCAGCCAGGGCATGGGCAACATCCGCCCCGAACCGAGCGGCAAAGTCCCCGGCGGCAGCAAACTGTTAGACGAGTTCGGCCGCAACTTAAACGCCATGGCCGCCGACTCGGCGTTAGACCCCGTCATCGGCCGGAACGAGGAGATTAACCGCGTCATCCAGATCCTCTCCCGCCGCACAAAGAACAACCCCGTGCTAATCGGCGAGCCGGGCGTCGGCAAAACCGCCGTTGTGGAAGGGCTTGCTCAGAAAATCGTACTGGGCGACATCCCCGAAAACTTGAAAGACAAAGTCGTCTACACCCTGAACCTGGCCAGCGTCATCGCCGGCACCAAGTACCGGGGCGAATTTGAGGAGCGCATCCGCAACGTCATCGACGAAGTTAAGAAAGCCAAGAATATCATTCTCTTTATCGACGAAATCCACACGTTAATCGGCGCCGGCGGCGCCGAAGGCGCCATCGACGCGGCGAATATCTTAAAACCCGCCCTCTCCCGCGGCGAAATCCAGATTATCGGCGCCACCACGCTGGACGAATACCGCAAGCATGTGGAAAAAGACGCCGCGCTGGAACGCCGGTTCCAGCCGGTTATGATCGGCGAGCCTTCGGCGGAAGACACCATCCAGATTTTGAAAGGCTTGCGCGACCGCTACGAAGCCCACCACAAAATTAAAATCACCGACGAAGCCATCGATGCGGCGGTGCACCTCTCCATCCGCTATATCAACGACCGCTTCCTGCCCGACAAGGCCATCGATTTAATCGACGAAGCGGCGGCGAAAGTGCGGTTGAAAACGCTGACGCCCCCGCGGGAACTGAAAGAGATGGAGGACGAAATCGCCCAGATCGGCGTGGAAAAGGAGGAAGCCATCCGCGCCCAGGACTTTGAGAAAGCCGCCGCTTTGCGGGATTTGGAGCGGAAGAAGAAACAGGCTTTGGAGGAAAAGCGCAAATCCTGGTCCGGCCAGGGCAAAGACGGCCGCGTGGAAAGCATTGTGGCGGACGACATCGCCGCCATTGTGTCGGAGTGGACGAAAATCCCCGTCAAGAGCCTGACCGAAACGGAGAGCGAGCGGCTGCTCAACCTGGAAAAAGAGCTGCATAAGCGCATCATCGGCCAGTCGGAAGCCGTCACCGCCGTGGCCAAGGCCATCCGCCGCGGCCGCACGGGGCTGAAAGACCCGAAACGGCCCATCGGATCGTTTATCTTCCTGGGCCCCACGGGTGTTGGCAAGACGGAGCTTTGCAAAGCCCTGGCGGAGGTGCTGTTCGGCGACGAAAACTCCATGCTGCGCATCGACATGTCGGAGTACATGGAGAAACACTCGGTCTCCCGGCTCATCGGTTCCCCTCCGGGCTATGTGGGCTATGAGGAAGGCGGCCAGCTCACCGAAGCGGTGCGCCGCAAACCCTATAGCGTCATCCTCTTTGACGAAATCGAAAAGGCCCACCCCGACGTGTTCAACATCCTGCTGCAGATTATGGAGGACGGAATTTTAACCGACGGGCAGGGTCGCACGGTCAGCTTCAAAAACGCCATCATCGTCATGACCTCCAACGTCGGCGCCCAGAACATCGTTTCCAAGCGCAAAGCCCTGGGGTTCAGCGCCAGCGACGCGGCGGAAGAGGCACAAACCCACCAGATGGTGCTGGACGAACTGCAGAAGACCTTCCGGCCGGAGTTCTTAAACCGCGTAGACGACATCATCGTATTCACCAAGCTGAACCAGGAGGACATCGAGCAAATCGCCGTCAACATGCTCTCCAACGTGGCCAAGCGCGTGGAGGAGCAGGGCATCGTCCTTACGTGGAACGACGACACGGTGAAACTGTTGGCCAAAAACGGCTACAACCCGG
>JAKPBM010000157.1 GCA_029778935.1 Bacillota bacterium
AAGCACGAACTGGCCGAGGGCGCGTCCATCGACGATACGGCGCAAATAAACGGTTTTGTGCGCCTTGGCAAAAACAGCCGCATCGGCAGAAACGTCATCGTCAACGGCAATCTTATCGTCGGCGACAACACGGTCATCGACAACGGCGCCATTTTGGACGGCCCCATGATCATCGGCAGCAACGTCATTATGGCCCACTACTGCTACGTCGGCGGCGGCAGCACCATCGGCAACGATACCCGCGTGCTCCACGCGGCGGAGTTTGAGGGCGTGCTTTTCGACGGGGCGTATCTGTATCACTACATGGAAATTGAAGGGCTGATCGGCACCTGCGTGGACATCGGCGCTTCCTCCGTTTGCGGCACGCTGCGGTTTGACAACGGCGAAAGCCGCCACCGCGTCCGCGGCCGCGTGGAAACGCCCCGAAGCTTTGCCAACGGCACCTATATCGGCGACTACTCCCGCACCGGCGTAAACTGCACCTTCTACCCGGGGGTCACCATCGGCTGCAACTGCTGCATCGGGCCGGGTGTTGTCGTGACGGACGACATTCCGAGCAACCAGCTGGTGCTGCTCAAGCAGGAGCTGGAATTCAAACCCTGGGGGCCGGAAAAATACGGCTGGTAAATCGACTTTCTCGGAGGAAAGTATGCAATACACGTCTGTTATGAACCGCCTGCCCCTTCCGGAACTGATAGAACGGGCCAAAAGCGACCCGAAGGGCCTGATTGAAGTCGAAGAGGCGCGGTTTCAAAGGGAAATCCAGGCCGTCTGCGACTCGGTGGTGGCGAACAAGCAGAAAGTCATCCTGCTTTGCGGCCCCTCCTCGGCGGGGAAAACGACGAGTGCGAATAAACTGATTACGTCCCTTACGGCGGAAGGCCACAAGGTCAACCGCGTGTCGCTGGACGACTTTTACAAGGACAAGGAAGAACTTCCCTTTTGGGACGACGGCAGCATCAACTTTGAAAGCATCGAGGGGCTGGACCTGTCCCTGTTCCACCAGTGCATGCAGACCCTATTTGTAAAGGGCGAAGCGGATTTCCCGATATTTAACTTTCAAAACCCCAAAGAGCGGGGGACGGCCCGCCTGCATTACGACGACGACACGTATACCATCGTCGAGGGCATCCACGCCCTAAGCCCCAAAATCCGGGAGAGCTTAAACGGCCTGCCCTGCTGCCGGGTGTACGTAAGCGTTCACAGCGACTTTGTGCTGTCCGACGGAAGCATTAAAATCGCCGGGCGGACGCTGCGGCTGGCCCGGCGCACCATCCGGGACGTGTTCCACCGGAACACCAAACCCGAAACCACCTTTAAGATGTGGGAGTATATCCTGCGGGGCGAACAGCTCTATATCCAGCCTTTCCGCAAGGACGCCGACTTCCATATCGACACGACCCACGCCTACGAGCCGTTTATCTATGTTTCCTACCTGGCAAGCCTGATTAACGGCCACGGGGACGGCCTGGCGGAAACACTGCGCGCTTCCTTTGCGGGGCTGCCCGCAATTGCGGAAGGGCTTGTGCCCGATAGTTCCCTGATTCAGGAGTTTATCGGTTAAAACAGGCATCCCGCGAAAGCGGCGATGCCTGTTTTCACGTTTTGCTTTCCGGCCCGAAAAGGTTCCTGTTTTGCCCGTTTTTCTTGCAACGGGAAGCAACGTATGCTATAATTGGAAAGAATTATTTCCGTATTTTTGCACCGGGAAGGTATCTTTGAACATACGAACCGAAACAAGGGAGGATGTATGGGCAACAACGCGCTGCTGCTGGTGAACCCTTATGCCGGCAAGGGGCAGATTCGGTCCAAACTGATGGACGTGGTGGACCTGTTTACGAAAGCCGGCTGGGAAGTTACCGTGTATCCCACCCAGAATACGAAAGACGGCCTGCGGTATGTGGAGGAAAATGCCCATCGCTTCGACCGGATTGTCTGCGCCGGCGGGGACGGGACGCTGAACGAAACGGTCAACGGCCTGCTCAACGCCGGGGCCACATGCCCCATCGGCTATATTCCCGCCGGGTCGACCAACGACTTTGCCGCGACGTTGGGCTTGCCCACGTCGCCCGTTTTAGCGGCGCAGCATATTGTCAACGGCCAGCCGAAGCCCTGCGACATCGGGCGGTTTAACGGGCGGTACTTTGTGTATACGGCGGCCTTCGGCGCGTTTTCCGACGTGGCGTACAGCACGCCGCAGAAGACGAAAAACGCCCTGGGGCACCTGGCGTACATCCTGCAGGGGATTGAGCGGCTGTCCTCCATTAAGTCCTACCATGTCGCCTTCGAGCACGACGGCAGAACCATCGAGGACGACTTTATCTTCGGCATGGTTTCCAACTCCGAGTCGGTAGGCGGATTCAAGGGGCTGGCGGGCATGCCCGTGTTTATCGACGACGGGGAATTTGAGGTCATCCTCATCAAAATGCCCCAAAGTATTGCCGAACTGCAGGCCATTGTGGTTTCTCTGCTGCGGCACGACACGTCCGTTCCGCAGATTTACGCCTTCCGGGCGAATAAGCTTTTCTTCCGGTCGGAAATTCCCGTGTCGTGGACGCTGGACGGCGAGTACGGCGGCACGGTGACGGAAGCGGAAATCGAGATTATCCCCCACGCCGTATGCCTGCTAAGGGCCGAAGCGGCGGAAGTGAAGGAAAAACTCAAACTGGGGAAATAAATGGGGAAGTAGAAAAACGGGCTTGCGCCAACTTTGGCGGCAAGCCCTGTTGTGTTATGGTGCATACGGCGGGTCGGGGATTTTGCCGCGGCATTGGAAGAGTCGGAACGGGGTTCCGCCACAAGGCCGCTTGAATGGCACCGGAACCCTCACGGTACTGCTGCAACGCCCCCCCGCACGGCAGCGGAATCCGCACGCCATACCACGGTTCTCTGTCTGCGGTTGGATTCCGTCTAAAGCCGCCGTACGGCAGCGGACCCGCCGTCATGGCATGGTTCTCCGTTGACGGTAGGGTACCGCCCCAAGCCGCCCGATTAGATCGGAACAGCGGTCCGGTGAACACAGGAATGCGCTAATGCCGCGGATTTGGCGGCATACAGGGGCCGCGGCGGGGGTGAGGGGAGAGCGCGGCGTTTGGATTGCCAGGCGCGGTTTGCGAGGCTATGGCAAAGTTTGGGGGTCCTGTATCACGGGAATAAGGTAAGTGCATGGAAGATGGGTTATGTATCGCCCTTTGCATAAGAGCGATACAGCGTATGCCGTGCCTATGGCAGGAGAATTTCGGAAGAATATCAACGCCAACTGGCCGTGAGGGATGGAAAAAAGCGCTCTTTGTGTGGAAAATGCGGTTCTGCGCCCTCCAAATTGCAACTACAGCAATGGTTTGCAGTGCATCTTTTGGAAGGGAATGCAGTAAAGGTTCACATTGCGCCTTTTGGGAGGGAATGCGGTATAGGTTCGCTATGCGCCTTTTGGGTAGTGATGCGGTATAGATTCGCAGTGCGCCCTTTAGAAGAGGGTGCTGCGATGCTTACTTTACACATTTTGAAAGGGGCTGCGGTGATAAATCTGCATTTCCTGTAATCAAGAACGGTTCTGTGTTTCGCA
>JAKPBM010000164.1 GCA_029778935.1 Bacillota bacterium
AGGTTCTTATATTTTCTTGAAGCCAGGTTGTGAAACGGAAGAAGCGAAACGTGTCGTACCCCGGCTTCCGCCAACAGCCGGCCCATCTGCAAAACGCTTTCCTCTGTATCCGTAAAACCGGGTATCAGGGGGATGCGGGCGGTAACATCTGCCCCGCGTTCGACAAGGTGTTTCATCAGAAAAACGGCCTTTTTCGGGCTTGCGCCGGTGACGCGGAGGGCTGTTTCCTCCTCCGCCCCCTTCAGGTCGATGTAGAAAGCTTCCGCAAAGGGCAAAAGCGCAAGGTAATCTTCCAGCGGAGCCTGCCCGGCCGAATCGAAAACGACGGAGATACCGTTTTCATGGCAGGTTTGCGCCAGCGCCAGGCAAAACGCCGGCTGTTCCAGCGGTTCGCCGCCGGAAAACGTGACCCCGCCGCCGGATTCCTCGTAAAAGGGCTGGTCTTCCAGTATCTTCTCCAGCGCCTGCGAAACGGTCATCTCCACCCCTTCCCCCGTGCGGTACTCGGGGTTATGGCACCAGGGGCAGCGGAGCGAACAGCCCTGGAAAAACACGGTCGTTCGGATGCCCGGGCCGTCGCCTACGGAAAAGCGCTGTATGCCGCCGATTCGTCCCGTCATAGCCCGTGCTCCGTCCGCTGCAGAATGTCTTCCTGCACGCTTCTGTCCAGCTGGGTAAAGTAAGCGGAAAAGCCGGAAACCCTCACCACCAGGCTCTTATACTCCTCCGGATGCTCCATGGCCCGGCGCAGGGTTTCTCTGGAAACGGCGTTAATCTGCATTTCCTGGCCCCGCCGCTTGAAGTACACCTTAATCAGCGCCAGCAGTTTAGCCCGTTTGGCAGGGTCCGAAAACATTTCGGGGCCGAACTTCTGGTTTAACACCGTACCGCAGGAAACCAGGCGGTAATCGGGTTTGGTGGTGGAAAGCACCACCGCCGTCGGCCCGTTTTTGTCGCAGCCCCGCATGGGCGACGCCGCGTCGGACAGGGGCCGGCCGTTTTTGCGCCCGTCGGGCGTGGCCGCCACTTCCCTGCCGGCGCTGATGTTCTGCACGTTGCTGGCGATAGCCGTGTAGAAGGCGCCGCCGTCCCAGGTTCTGTATTTGGAGAAAATCCGATCGTGGACTTCCACATACCAGACGGCGTATTTATCCGCCCGGTCGTCGTTGTTGCCATACTTGGGCGCGTCCAGCAGGGCTTTGCGCAGCTCTTCATACCCTTCAAAGTCGGCGGCAAGCGCGTCGCGCAGTTCCGACAGGGTGGCCTTTTTCTCCTCAAAAACCACCTGCTCGATGGCGGCCAGCGAGTCGGCCATGGTGGCGATTCCCATGCACCCCGCCCCGTGGACGGACGGGTAGATAGCGCCGCCGTCGTTTATGTCCAGCCCGCGGCCGATGCAGTCCTGGCAGAAGCAGGACAAAAACGGCTGGGCGTACTGGGTTTTGCTGTACCGTTCGTTCTCGTTTTTAAACAGCCGCACGTATTCCGCCGCGCCGAACTCCATCTGGGCTTCCAACGCGGACACAAATTCGTCCATGGTGGCAAACCGGTCCGGCTCGCCCGTTTCAGGGCCCATCTGCACGCCCGTCTGCATGCATTTGCCGTTGTTGATAGCCAGCTCCAGATACTTCGGGCTGTTATACCGCCCGTCGGACCAGGGGGGCTGCTTGCCGGGGAGGAAGTTTTCGATGCAGCCGACCATGCAGTAATCCCGGGCGTCCTCTAAAGCGTAGCCGTGGCGGGCCAGGGCCGGGATGTTGACCTCGTCGTTCATCATCGCCGGGTATCCAAGCCCCGTGCCGATGCTTTGCAGGCAGGCGTCTAAGAATTCGTCGGGAATTCCGTCGTAAATTCTCGCGGAAAGGTTCGGGCCCGGAATATTGCAGTTTCGCACCGCATTTATAATCAAATAGGACAGCTCGTTAACGCCTCCGGAACCGTCCCGCCGGTACCCGCCGACGGCGATATTGACCACGTCGTCGCCTCCGCGATACTGCCGTTCGCCTAGTTTTATAAAGGCGCATTCCAGAAGGGACTGGGCTTCCTCCCTTGTCAGGCGGCCTTCCGCAAGGTCTTTTTCGTAGAAGGGCCATAGGTACTGGTCCATGCGGCCCAGGGCCATGGCGTACCGCTCTTCGTAGAGGAACGCCGTGTGCGTCAAAAATACAAGCTGCAGCGCCTGACGGAAGGTTTCGGGTTTGCTTCGGGTCAGAAATAGGCAGGTTTCGCCCACTTCGGCAAGCTCTTCCCGCTGTGTTGGCGTAACATCTTCCTGCGCCGCCCTGGCCAAAGCCGCCTCGCCGTATCCTTTGACCATGTTGGCAAACCCCTGCATGGCAATTTTCATCGCGCGCAGGGTTGTCTCCCGCTTTTGGTCGCCGGCGTGCGCTTTTAGGGCATTGTCTATCCTCGCCAGGCGGCCGGGGATGCCTTCCTGAAGGAACACGTCGTAATCGGGGCAATAGTGGTCGGCGTTGGTCCAAAAGGTGTTGGCTCCGAAGCTGGCCACGATTCTTCTGGCGTGTCTGAGCGTGGCGTCGCTGACGCTAACGCCCAAATCGAATATGTTTCCGCGGATGGAACCGGCGATCCGGTCGTTTTTGTAAATGTACTTGACATGGTTTTCAAACAGCGAAGCCGCGGCCATGGCTTTTGCCACGGGTACCGGCTCGTTGTAGCTTTTTGCAAATCCCAAATACAGCCAGTAATCGCGGAGAGAGCGGAGTGTTGGCGTTTTCTCCGCCATCTCGGCTTTCAACATGGACAAAAAGTTCATGCAGGTTCCCCCTTTTTGGCAGTTTTATTATACAACATGGATGCAAAAATTTATATGCATTTTATTGATTTTTTGCGATTTATTTGCTATAATTTTCCAAATCCTGGGAAAGGGGGCTTTTAGATTTGACGTACTTCAAAATCATCCTGTCGGATTTGCCGAAAGTGGCGTTTGCACACACTCAGGAAACGGATAAGTATGATATGCGTTCGAATCCCCACGCGAATATTCTGGAACTGACCAGTCTGGAAGAGGGAGATTTGACAGTCACGTACGAAGACGGCAAGAAAATATACCTTTCTGCGCCCGGCTTTATCTGTAACATACACCGAACGACTTCCCGAATCACCTCCTATTCCCCCCGCGTCCGTCATTCAACGGCCGTAATTTTCGCAACGTATACATACGAAGAAATTACAACGGAGGAAGTGTGCTCCCTGCGGCACCATACGCTGCTACCCTCCCAGGGACAGACGTTTATGGCCATTTTGCCGCTGTATCTGCCGTACGCGCCGGAATATGATGCGTTAAGGCAGCAACTGGACCATCTCATCCGCGCATCCAATTCCCTGAATCCGGCGAAGAACCTCCGCTGCGCCAGCGCCGTCTTTACCATGCTTGCGGAACTTACGTCCATTTCCATCCAGACCGCCGTTCTCTCCATGAAGAAGGACTTGCCGTCGGGGGCCGACATATACTGCCGCAGGGCCATGCAGTATGTGCACGCCCACATCCACGAAAAAATCAGCGTCGCCAACATCGCCAAGGAGCTGGACTTGAGCCCTGGCTATCTGAGCAAGATTTTCCGCGAAACCGTCGGGCAGACGCTGGTTTCCTACATCGGACAGGTGAAAATGGAAAAGGTCAAAAACCTCGTGTTCGCCCACAACAATAGCTTGAAGGACGCCGGCGCCCAGGTAGGCATTACCGACCAGAACTACCTGAGCCGTCTCTTCAAGCAGCATACGGGTCTGACCGTCCAGGAGTACAAAGCCATGCGGGCCAATATGAAAGACGCCTAAGTTTTATGCTTGTTTTACCTGACCAAGCAATTCTGCAGAAACTTCCCGTTTTTGTATAAATATGCAAATCTTGCCCAATTTGCTCCATTACCTCTTGACAGCACTGTCTTTACCGGATATAATACTGTCCAATATCTTCCAAGTTGATATCTTCGAAAGGCGATGACGGGGAACAGTACGTTTGGCCCCCTCGTTTCAGAGAGCCGCGGGGTTGGTGCGACGCGCGGTACGAGCCCAAACCGAACTCGCCCCTGAGCCGAACACCGAAATGCCAAATTTCCTCCCTTTGGTGGCAAAGTAGGCTGTTTCCGGGCATTTCCCGTTACAGAAATGGCCGTTAGTTCTGACGGCTATGAGGTGGGCGTAGTATACCCATACGCCAATAAGAGTGGTACCGCGGAGCATTGCCTTCGTCTCTTACTAGCTATCCTAGTTTGAGGCGAAGGCATTTTCTTACACCTTTCTACCCAAATATTTCCAGGAAAAGGAGCAGCACCTATGCGCATGACAGGAGCGGACATTTTGGTTTCCTGCCTGATTGAGCAGGGCGTCGATACTGTTTTCGGTTTCCCCGGCGGCGCTGTTTTGCATATTTATGACGCGCTGTTCAAACGGCAGAACGAAATTCGCCACATTCTGACCTGCCACGAGCAGCATGCCGCCCACGCGGCCGACGGGTACGCCAGGGCCAGCGGGAAAACCGGCGTGGTCATCGCTACTTCCGGGCCGGGCGCGACCAACCTTGTCACCGGCATCGCCAACGCCTATATGGACTCGGTACCCATGGTAGCCATCACCGGCAACGTCTCCGTGCCGCTATTGGGCAAGGACAGCTTCCAGGAAGTCGACATCGCCGGCATCACCATGCCGATTACCAAACACAACTACATCGTAAAAG
>JAKPBM010000203.1 GCA_029778935.1 Bacillota bacterium
AGGGCATTTCTCTTGTTTTGGATATGCCCGGTGAAAAGGACCCGGCGGAAAATGAAAAGAACCGGCGGGCCTGTCTGCTTGCCAACGGGTTTGCCATGCTCTCCGAGCTACTGCAGGAAAGCGGCGACCCCGCGCTGCTCTCCCTTGCCTACGACTATCTGGCGCTGACTTTCTGCCGGCTGTTCCGCCAGCTGGTCGCCAACAGCAACGTCAGCGAAACCACCACCCTGTCCACGCTGCCCTCTCCCATGCTGGATCTGGCGACAAGGGCGCTGGCGTCTTCTCTGGAGCTTTCGATTTCCGACCGGCTCCATCAAAACCCCGACCTTTTAGCCTTCGACGGGGACAAGATGATGGAGCGCTACCCCGTCCGATGGGAGTCCATGCTGACGCTGATTAAGGAATCGGACGAACGGGTCAACCGCTTACTGGAGAAGTAGACCGCCTGCCCGAAGGACGTGAAAGGAGCTGCGTATGCAAAAAATACTCATCGTTGAGGACGACCCGGCTATTTCCGACATTGTGGCCTACAACCTGGAAAAGGAAGGGTATACCGTCTGCTGCGCTCTGGACGGGGAAACAGGGCTTACCATGGCCCAAACGGAAAACCCGGACCTAATCCTTCTGGACGTGATGCTGCCCGGGATGAACGGCTACGACATCTGCCAGAAAGTGCGGCAGGAAAGTTCCGTGCCCATCATCATGCTGACCGCCCGTGACAGCGAGGACGACCGGGTCAAGGGTTTGGAGCTGGGCGCCGACGACTACATCGTCAAGCCCTTCAGCATGCGGGAGATGATCTCCCGGGTGAAGGCCAACCTGCGCCGCTCGTCGGGCGAACTGGAACGGATGCTTTCCGAGCGGGCCGTCCACGGCTTTACCTTCGACACAAGCAAAAAGGAGGCCCGATTAAACGGCCGGCGGCTCGACCTTTCCGCCAGGGAGCTGGAGCTGCTTACCTTTCTGGCGGCTTCGCCGGAAACGGTCTATTCGCGGGAAGAGCTGTTAAGCCATGTCTGGGGCTACGAATACTACGGCGGCACGCGGGTCGTGGACGTGGCCATCCGGAGGCTTCGGGAAAAACTGGAAGAAGCCCTGCCCGGCGGGCAGAAGTACATCGCCACCAAGCACGGCTTGGGCTACTATTTTGACCCTCGCGGAGGGGAATAAAAGGGCGGAGGAACATGCGCTCTCTGCAGTGGAAACTCGTTATGATATTGGTGCTGCTTGTCATCACCGTCATGGTGCTGGTGGGCACGTATCTGCTCAGCGGCGTGTCCGGGTTTTACGAGCAGATGTTCTATACGGAGATGAACCAGGTGTTCACTCCCGACTTCCTCGACACGGTTATACGCACCGGCGCGGGGGAAGGGGGTGTTGCCCGGGTGGCCGAGTATGTCCAGGCCCATTCGGCCCGGCTCGGCTTAACGGAAAACCGCACCTTCACCCTGTTTGACGGCGAGGGCAACTACATTACGGGCAGCGGCATCACTTCCGGCTCTTTTGTTGACTACAGCCCCAACCTTATCGCCGCCATGAACGGCCAAATCGGCTCCGAAAGCAACCGCATGGCCCCCTATTATGACCTGGCCATACCGGTCACCGCTGGGGAAAACCATCTGATTCTCTATGTCCGGGACAACAAGGCCAGCGTTTCCGAGCTGCAGTGGATGCTGCTGGGCATCATCGGCCAGGCGCTGCTTATGGGCCTGATTTTGTCCATTCTGCTGTCCATCCTGCTTTCCAAGACGATTTCCCGCCCCATCGAGGACCTGACCCGGGGCGCCAAGGCCGTGGCCGCCGGCGACTTTACCAGCAAATTGCCCGTCTACTCTAACGACGAAATCGGCATTCTGACGGAAACCTTCAACTCCATGTCCCAAACCCTTTCCGACACCCTGCGCACGGTGGAAAACGAAAGGGACAAGCTCTCCGCCCTGTTTGAACATATGACCGACGGCGTGGCCGCCTTCGACCGGCAGGGAAAACTTCTGCACTTAAACAACGCCGCCAAGGAACTGTTGACCGGCGGCGGCGAGGAAACCGGCCAAAACTTTTACGACCTTTTTGCCGAGGCGGACATCGCCTTCCCGGAAATTCTGGCCCTGAAGCGGCCCGAATACCGCGAGCGCATGTACTCCTTAGGCAGCCGGGAGCTGCGCGTGCTGTTCACCCCCTTCGGCATTGCCGACGGGGAAGGCGGCGTCATCGCCGTTATCTACGATATCACCGAGCAGAAGCGGCTGGAAAATTCCCGCAGGGAGTTTGTGGCCGACATCACCCACGAGCTGCGCACGCCTTTGACCAACGTCAAAAGCTACGCGGAAACGCTTATCTCCGACGACGACATTCCGCCGACCACCCGCCGGCGCTTCTTAAACGTCATTTTAAACGAAACCGACCGCATGACCCGCCTGGTGCAGGACCTGCTCACGCTGTCCAAACTCGACTACGGCCACACCGACTGGAACCTGGAAACCTTCGACCCGACGCCGATGATCTGCAACATCGCCGAAGCCATGAACGGCGACGCCGCCCGGCATAACCACACGCTTACCTGCGAAACCCATAACAACCTGCCCCTTGTGCGGGCGGACCGGGACCGGCTGGGCCAGGTGCTGGCCAACGTCATCGGCAACGCCATCAAATACACGCCTGACGGCGGGAAAATCCACGTTTCCGCTCAAAACGAAAACGGCAACCTGCTAATTACCGTTTCCGACAACGGCATCGGCATCCCCGCCGCCGATTTGCCCTACCTCTTTAACCGGTTTTACCGGGTGGACAAGGCCCGCAGCCGCCAAAGCGGCGGTTCCGGCCTGGGCCTTGCCATCGCCAAGGAATTTATCGACCGATTAGACGGCAATATATCCATTGAGAGCGAACCGGGCAAGGGCACCAGCGTGTTTATCCGCCTTCCCGGCGCCGTACCGGAAGGTTCGGTGAGCGAATCATGAGAAAACGGGAACGTATCAAAAGCGTTTTGCTGGTGCTGCTCTCCGTTTCGGCGGCTTTGCTTTTGTATTTCACCATCCGCACGGAAGTGGCCCGCCTGAAAGACTTCGGCGGGGCGAGCTTCCGCCCGAAAGACAGAGAGGAAAGCGCCGTTTTCCCCTTGTATCTCGTCGTATCCGAGGGCGGCCAGCGGCAGCTGCTATACGGCGGCGGGCTATCCGTCTATTTTGACTTTCTGGCACCCTGGCTGGAGGAAGCCGCCGTCACCGCCCAAATGCCCAGCGCCCAGTCTGCCGCCGAGTTCCGCAACGCTCTGTACAGCCCGGGCATCCTGCTTGGGTACGGGGGCAAAATGGCTTTGGCAGCGCTGCTTCCCGGCGGCAACGCGTTTGCATCCTACCACGCCGACGTGCTGTTTTTGTCCGCCGAGGGCGAAACGGTCACTGTCTGGGGACGGGATTTGACCACAAACACGTACTTTTCCGCCGAAACGGGGCTGGAAAGCTCCAATCTGTTTTTAAAAGAGCCGCCCGTCGGCGCGGAGCCGTGCCGCCTGGCGCTGGACGATAAGGCGTTTTCCTTCCTGCCGCCCGATTCGCCCGTGCCGCTGGAACCGTTTGTATCCCGCAAAGTCACCGCCTACCCGCTGCTGACAGGCACCGACCGCAACCGCTGGATCCAGACGGCCCTGCCCGCCTTCGCCGCGGACCCCTATACGACCCACAGCTACCCCGACGACGCCGGCGGAAGGGTGTACCTTTCCGAATACGGCTCCATCCGCTTCGGCGCCGACGGTATCCTCTGCTTTGCCGCCGAAACCGAGGAAGGGCTGCCCTTGTCTTTGCTCTCGCCGGCGGCCCAAAGCGGGGAGAGAGCCTCCGTACGGGCGGCCGTGGCGGCGGTCAGCGCGTTGCTGGAGCCTTTTTCCGGCCATGCGGAGGGCTTTGCCTTTCAATTTCTTACCATAGAAGAAGAAAACGACGCCCTATCCATAAGCGTCGGCTACACGGTTTACGGCCGCCCGCTCATACGGGAAAACGGCTCCCGGGTGTTTGCCCATTTTACCTTCCGGCACGGCCGGCTGGTGGCGGCGGAGCTGCTGCCTCTGACCGGCCGGGCGGAGGAAAAAGCGGACCTTCCGCCCTATTCGCCCGGTGTGCTGGCCGCTATGTTTGCCTCCGCCGTAAAGGGCAAAACGGACACGTTTCTGCTGTTGCCCGCCTTTTTGCAGCAGGAAGACGAAAGCTATCTTTTGGACTGGTGCCTTTTGCCCGTCCTTCCGGCCGCAGGAAAGGAGGGCTAGAAGATGGAACGGTCCCGCCTGAAAACCGTCGTGCTGGCACTTCTTGCCTGCATCAACCTTTTGCTGCTGGGGTATTTGCTGCTTTCCCAGTATCTTCGCTACCGCATCCCCGCCAAGGCCAGGGCGGAAGTGGCCGTGCTGCTGGAAAACCGGGGCATCGCCCTGTCAGACAAGGCCCTCCCCCGCTTTGACAGGACCATGGACTCCCTTCACTACGCGGAAGACGAGGCCAAACAGAACTCTATAGCCAAAGCCCTTTTAGGCGACGGCGCTCAATATTCCGACCAGGGCGGCGGCAAAACCCTGTACGAAAGCCCTCAGGGCCAGGCCGTGTTCCGCCGCGGCCGCCGGCTGGACGTCACCCTTCCGGCACAGGACGT
>JAKPBM010000184.1 GCA_029778935.1 Bacillota bacterium
GGAAAACGTCAAAACGGCCACGCAGTTTGTGGAAGAGGCAGGCGAGAAGGTCGAAACGGGCAACGAGCACATGCAGCACCTCACCAAAGCCATGTCGGACATCAACGCCGCGTCCAACCAGATCGCCAACATCACCAAGGTAATCGAAGACATCGCCTTCCAGACCAACATCCTCGCCTTAAACGCCGCCATCGAGGCCGCCCGGGCGGGCAGCGCCGGCAAGGGATTTGCCGTCGTCGCCGACGAAGTCAGAAACCTTGCCGCCAAGTCGGCGGAAGCGGCCAAGCAAACCTCCGACCTTATCCAGGCTTCCGTCGTCACCGTGTCCAAGGGCACGCAGATTACCGCCGAAACGGCGAAAATTCTCACGGAAATCCGCGAAACCACGAAGCTGGTCGTCGACAGCATTGTCAAAGTCGACGTCGCTTCCACCGAGCAGGCCGCCGCGCTGGAGCAGATTAAGCAGGGCTTAAACCAGATTTCCGGTGTGGTGCAGACCAACGCCGCCACTGCGGAAGAAAACTCCGCCACCAGCGAGGAAATGTCCGCCCAGGCCGCTACCCTGCACGAAGCGGTGCAGAAATTCCGCCTGCGGCGTCACGACTCCGACGCCGGCGCGTTCGGCTTCGTTCCCGCAAGCGCGCAAGCACAAAGCGCCCCTGTCTTTGACGACATTCCCTCCTTCGGCAAATATGAAATCGACCGACAAGTAAACATCTCTTGCCACACGGCAGAGGAAAACCTACGCACAGTGCAACCCGAAACGACCCTGTCGTTTCTTCCCCCCCCCTCTCTCCCCTTTCCGCTTTGCAGACGGCGGAAGGACACGCGAGCCGGTTGCATTCCTGCCGGAGCTGTATCCGTGTGGGAATGCAGCCGGCTTTCCCCATATGCCAGTTCCATTCGGGCAAAAGGCCCTTACCCATTGGAAGGAGACATACCCATGTCGCAAACGGAACTTATGTACCTCACCGAAGCGGAAGATACGCTGAAAGGCAAGTATTTAATCTTCACCATGGCCGGCGAACAGTTCGGCATTGAAATCCGCTATATCACGGAAATTATCAGCATCCAGCCTATGACCCCTGTGCCCGGCCTGCCGGAATACATCATGGGCGTGACCAATCTGCGGGGCAAAATCATCCCCGTTATGGACGCAAGACTCCGTTTCCGCAAGGAAGCCAGAGCCTACGACGACAGAACCTGCATCATCGTGCTGGAAACCGATGAAATGTCCGTCGGGCTGATTGTGGACAGCGTGCTGGAAGTCGTCGCCATTTCCGACGCGGAAATCGCCCCGCCGCCGGAGCTGCGGAAAGGCGCCACCCAGTTTATCTAAGGCATCGGCAAGAGCGACGGCCATGTGAAGCTGCTTTTGGACTGCCGGAAACTGCTCTCCGAAGAAGAAGTCGAGGCCCTGGAAGCCGCAATCTGACAAACGAGGATGGAAGGATGCCCTTTGTCCTTCCGTCCTTTTGCTAAATTGGAGCCACGCGGAAAGTTGGTTGTTGGAGATTTTTAATAAATCTCTCCGTAAAAAATTCAGCAAAGCCGCCCGGTCTCGGCGATTTCTTAAGCAGTTGATAAGTTTCTGTTTTAATTTAGTTAACTATTTTGCAACTAATTTACATCTTAATCGTCGCAAAAACCGGCGATTCACAAAAAATACGACTTTTGTTCGTATGAAAAACCGCGGCGTTTATTCTATAATATTCTTACAAAATTAAAAGTAAAATAGGTGAAAAAGGCCACTTCGGTGGCTTTCCTCCCCTAGCCAACAAACCCACGGTAAAGATATCGGTTGCGTTCCCGCTGGCGTCCGAATCCGCGCGGAACGGCAGCCGTTTTTTCAGTGACGGCTGTTCCCGCCGGATACGGGCAAAAGCCCATGCCGACAAAAGAGCCTTGACAACGGAAAATTTGCGCCATATGGCGAAATCGATATACAAAGGCTAAGGGGCTCTTCCCCTTGCTTTTATGGAAAGTTGGGGTGAAAAACGTGTTATCGATCAGCGAACAGGATTTCAAACAGTTTGCCCAGTTTGTAAAAAGCAACTACGGCATCCACTTTGCCGACGAGAAAAAGGCCCTTATCGAAGGCCGGCTCGGCAACACCCTGATGCGGATGAATTTTTCCAGCCTGCAGGAGTACATGAGCTACGTCACCGCCGACAAAACGGGCAAAGCCGCTTCCGACATGCTGGACAGAATCACCACCAACTACACGTTTTTCCTCCGGGAACCGGCCCACTTCCACTATTTCCGCGAAGTCGTTCTGCCGTATCTGGCCAAAACGGTGAAGGATAAAGACCTTCGCATCTGGAGCGCCGCCTGCTCCTCCGGCGAGGAAGCCTATACCCTGGCCATGATTATGGACGAGTTCTTCGGCCCGGCCAAAAACGAATGGGACACGAAAATACTCGCCTCCGACATCTCGGAGGGCATGCTGCTTACCTCCAAAACCGGTATTTACAGCGAAGAGAAAATTCGGAATCTGCCCGAGCGGCGGAAAAAGCGGTACTTCAAAAAAATGGACAACGGCGACTACATACTAACAGAACGGATCCGCAACGAAGTCATCTTCAGCAAAATCAACCTCATGGAAACCCCCTTCCCCTTCCGGAAGAAAATGCACGTCATCTTCTGCCGCAACGTCATGATTTACTTTGACAACGAAACAAAAGACCAGCTGGCCGAGCGCCTGTACGACGTTACGGAGCCGGGCGGCTTCCTGTTCATCGGCCATTCGGAAGGGCTGAACCGCGACAAAACGCGCTACAAATACGTGATGCCCGCGGTGTACCGGAAGGAGTAAACCCGTGGCGGAGAAAAAAATTCGCGTTCTAGTCGTGGACGACAGCGCCGTCTCCCGCCAACTGATCGTCAATGGCATTTCCGCCGACCCCATGATTGAGGTGGCCGCCGTGGCGGCGGACCCCCTGGAAGCCCAGGAGAAAACCCTTTCTCTGCGCCCCGACGTCATCACCTGCGACGTGTTCATGCCCAAGATGAGCGGCATCGAGTTTGCCCGCTGGCTAAAGCCCCGGTATTCTGTACCTCTCATTATGGTCAGCGCCTTCGGCAATACGGCGCCGGAAGCGCTGGAAGCCGGCGCCGTGGACTACGTGGCCAAACCCAGCGGCCTTTCGCCGAAAGGGACGGAGCATTTTATCAGCCACTTGATTGCAAGCATCAAAACCGCCACCGGCAAAAACCACCCCCTCGCGGAGCACGCCGCCCCGGCGGAAGGGGAAGCGGAACAGATTATCGCCATCGGCGCGTCCACCGGCGGCACGGACGCGATCTACAACGTCCTTCGCCTGCTGCCCCCCACCGTGCCCGGCATCGTGATTGTGCAGCACATACCGCCCATGTTTTCCAGGATGTTTGCCGAGCGGCTAGACCAGCAGACTTCCCTGCGCGTGAAAGAAGCGGCCAGCGGCGACTATGTGGAGCGGGGCAAAGTGCTGATTGCGCCGGGAGACCGGCACATGCGCGTAAAGCGTGTCGGCGGCCGGTACAAGGTGGAGTGTTACCAGGGGGACAAGGTCAGCGGCCACTGCCCTTCCGTAGACGTGCTGTTTGACTCTGTTGCGAAAGAAGCGGGCAAAAACGCTATCGGCGTGATCCTGACCGGCATGGGCCGGGACGGGGCCAAGGGGCTTCTCTCCCTTCGGAAAGCCGGCGGCCGCACCATCGGCCAGGACGCGGCGTCCTCCGTGGTGTACGGCATGCCGAAAGCGGCTTTTGACATCGGGGCCGTAGAAATGCAGGCATCCCTGGAAAACATCCCGCAAGCGCTTTTGAAACTCATATAAAGGTGATAGATTTGGATTTAATCGTAGGCATCGGTCAATTTGAAATAACAAACAACGAAAACGCGTTTTTAAAGACCTATTCGCTGTCCTCCTGCGTGGCGGTCACTGTATACAGCCCTCTGCGCAAGGTGGCCGGCATGATCCATGTGGTCCTGCCTGCCCCGTTCAACGACCAGGACGGCGTCACACGGCCGGGTTACTACGCGAAAACGGGGATTCCCCTGCTGATAAATACCATGTGCCGCAAGTACGGCTGCCGCAAGGAGGAACTGCAGGTGCAGATGTACGGCGGGGCCCGCTCCCGGCAGAGCTTTGACATCTACGACATCGGCCGGAAAAACGTCGACGCGGTCAAAAAGATTCTTTCCGAGCTGGGGCTTTCCGTGCAGAAAACCGACCTTCTGGGCACCGAAAGCCGAAGCATCACTATGGAAGCCAAAACCGGCCTGGTGACCGTCTATCGCCAGCCGTTATGCTTCGCTTAAATCTGAGATAGCCACACACTCCTTTGCGCCTGAGGCCGAACGCTGGTTTCGGCCCTCAGGCACTCTTTTTATCCGGCCATATTTTCGGTTTGGCACGGCCGGGCTGAATGCAGAAACAGGTGAATTTTTGCCGGAGCGGCAGGTTTCAGAAGGCGGGCCTGGCGGGTAT
>JAKPBM010000195.1 GCA_029778935.1 Bacillota bacterium
TACAACACCGCCGGCGGGTCGGGAATCTGCTTTAAGCGTTCGGGGTACGCCGCGTCCTGATAGGTAATCACCTGGATGTGTTTGGCGGCGCAGTCTTCCAGCACGGTTTGGGCGGCGGCAAGGTTTTTGTCTTCCAAAAGGGCAATGTCCTCCGGCGCAAGCTCGCCGATTTGGGTAAGTTTTCCCTTGTCGGCCCGGTAAATTTCGCCGGCGGAGCCAAACTCCTCTAGTAGCCTAGCGATTTTGCGGGAAGACAAGCCCGTTTTCGTCGAAAGCCAGACCCAATACGCAAGCAGTGCCACAAACACCCCTCCTTACCGTTGCTGTACCGCGAGATAACAGAGGATGCCCGCCGCCACCGCCGCGTTGAGCGACTCGGCCCGGCCGGGCATGGGGATGCGAATGCGCGCGTCGGAAAGTTTCAGCACCGTTTGGCTGACCCCCCTTGCCTCATTGCCCACGGCAATGCAGCAGCAGGCGGGCAGCAGCGCCTCCGGCGGCACGCTGTCTTCCAAAACGGCGGCATACAGCGGAACGGCGAGAGCGGAAAGCGTACGTTCCAGCTCGTTTGGTTCCACTATATGAACGGGCAGGCGGAAAATTGCGCCCTGTGTTGCGCGAATCGTCTTAGGATTGTACACGTCGGCGGAGCCGGACGTAAGCAGCACGCCGTCAAAGGCGAAGGCGTCGGCGGTGCGCAGAATCGTGCCTACGTTGCCCGGGTCGGCCAGCCCGTCTAAAAGCAGATACCTTCCGCCGGAAGGAAATTTGCGCCGCTCCATCCGGCAGGTAAAGACGACGCCCTGCGTCGTCTGCGCCGGGGCCACACTTTCCAATAGCTCGCCGGGAAGCAGATAAATGGGTATATCCGCCGAAAGGGCAGAAAGCTCTTCCGGCGGTTTTTCCATGGCGGCGTATACCGCCGTAATCGGCGCCCGTTCCTTTAGCGCTTCCTGCAGAAGGTGGGGCCCTTCGGCCACAAATTCCCCTTCTTTTTTCCGCAAGGCGCTGTCTTTGGCAAGCAGGCGCAATCGTTTGACCTTTTCGTTACCGCGGGAGGTGATTTCCTGTCGCATGGCTACCTCTCCGCTTCCAACAGCCCTAACAGGACGGCGTGCGCCTTGGCGTAATACTCCTCGTCGGGCAGTTTGCTGTTATACGGCTTGGTTTTGATGCAGGCAAACAGGGCGTTTTCGCCCGTTAGCCCGTGTTTTTGCGCCCAGGCCGTGTTTTCCAGCGGAATCACCGGCCCGGCCGCGCCGTATGCGGCGGCTTGTTCCGCGTTATACCGGCCCGGCTCGAAGGCGTACTTCTCCATGCAGGTCCTATCCATTATATACACGACCGTTTCCGGGTGCAAAAAGGAGGTGGCGAGTTTGGCCTTGTTTTCGCTCAGCGTCGCGTCAGCAATGGTGCCCGTCGTTTCCAGCAGAATCTCCGTGACGGCCGCCACCGTCTGCCCGTCGCCGTTTGCATCAGGCAGGTGTTTCTCGGCGGCCAGGTGCAAATCGTTATAAACCTGGATGCCCAGCGGCTTTGTCGTCAGCACCATGACAACGGCGTCGGCCTTGGGGTCCTTGTCGCGCAGCAGCCAGAACATGCATACGCACACAACCGCCGCCAGGGTAAACAGAATCACGCCTTTGTAGTGGTACCACAGAACGTCCGTAAGCCAGACACGAAAGCCCAGCTCTTTGATTGTCCGTCTTTCGTTGTCAGGGCGCATGAAAAGACCCCCTTAGCCCAAGGGCTTCATGGTGGGGAACAGAAGCACGTCGCGGATGGACGCGCTGTCGGTTAACAGCATGACCAGCCGGTCAATGCCGAAACCAATGCCGCCCGTGGGGGGCATGCCGTACTCCAGCGCGGTGATAAAGTCGTCGTCCATGGGCATGGCTTCCTCGTCGCCTTTCTGGCGCAGCTCTACCTGCCGCTGGAACCGTTCTTTCTGGTCGATGGGGTCGTTCAGCTCCGCAAAGGCGTTGGCCATCTCCCAGCCGTTGACAAACAGCTCGAAGCGGTGGGTCAGGCGCGGGTCGTCGGCCTTTTTCTTGGCCAAAGGCGATATCTCAATGGGATGGTCGGTGATAAACGTCGGCGAAATGAGGGTCTTTTCCACCTTTTCTTCGAATATGGCGGACAAAACCTCGCCCCAGGAAGCGTCCTTGGCCACTTCCACGCCCAGTTTGGCCGCTTCGGCTCTTGCCTGTTCGGCGTCCAGGGACATAAGGTTCACGCCCGTCGCCTCCGCCACGGCGTCGGCCATGGAAACGCGGCGGAAGGGCGGCGTAAAGTCGATTTCCTTGCCCTGGTAGGTAAACTTCGTGGTGCCGAACACTTTCATAGCACAGCCGGTAAAGAGCCGCTCGGCCAGGTTCATCATGCCTTCCAGGTCGGTATAGGCCTCATACAGCTCCAAAAGCGTAAACTCGGGGTTGTGGCGGATGTCCATGCCCTCGTTTCTAAACACGCGTCCCATTTCGTAGACCTTTTCCATGCCGCCGACAATGAGCCGCTTTAAATACAGCTCCAGCGAAATGCGCAGGTACAAATCCAAATCGAGGGCGTTGTGGTGGGTGACGAAGGGGCGGGCGGAAGCGCCGCCGTAAACCGTGTGCAGCACGGGCGTTTCCACTTCCACAAAGCCCATGTCGTCCAGAATGCGGCGGATTTCCGTTAAAATGGCGCTGCGCTTCAGCATGGTGTCCCGCACGTCCTTGTTGACGATGAGGTCCACGTATCGCTGGCGGTAGCGCAGGTCCGTATCCTTCAGCCCGTGCCACTTTTCGGGCAGAATCTGCAGCGATTTGGTCAACAGCACGCAGGAGGAAGCATGGATGCTGGGCTCGCCCATTTTGGTGCGGAACACGACGCCTTTAACGCCGATAATGTCGCCGATATCCAGTTTCTTGAAATGCTCGTACTCTTCTTCGCCAATGTCGTCCCGGCGGACGTAGACCTGCGTGCGCCCGGACTGGTCGGCAATGTCCACAAAGGCCACCTTGCCCTTGCCGCGGTAGGCCATAATGCGGCCGGCCACGGAGACGGTTTTCCCTTCCAGTTCGTCAAACTTCTCCGCGACGTCGGCGCAATGGGCGTCCCGTTCATATTTGGTGATGACGAAAGGATCGCGCCCGGCGGCCCGCAGTTCCGCCAGCTTGTCCCGCCGCACCTTTAAAAGGGCGGGAAGCTGCTCCTGTTCCTGTTCCATGGTTTCCTGGGTTTGCGTATCGTTTAACAGCTCAGCCATGCTTGTCCCTCCAGTGGAAAAATATCTCCGGGCACAGCCTGCGCCCGGATGAAAACCTTCCGGCGGCCGCGTAGGTTTCGCCGGACTTGGTAAACGTTACTGAATTTCCAAAATGGTGCACTCCTGCACGCCGGCAGGGGAGTGGAACGACACTTTCTGGCCTACTTTGCCGTCGATAATGGCGCGGCCCAGGGGCGATTCGTCGGAAATCTTGCCCCGGCGGGGGTCCGCTTCCTGGGAGCCTACGACGGTGATCCATTCCGGCTCGTCGTCGCCGTACTGCAAAAGCACCCGGCTGCCAACGCTCACCCGGTCGGTGGGCAGATCGGCGTCGGACACGATGACGGCGTTTTCCAGTATGTTATCCAGCTCCTGAATCCGGGAGTAAAGCTTACCCTGCTCGTTTTTCGCTTCGTCATACTCGCTGTTTTCGGACAGGTCGCCGAAAGATCGCGCTTCCTTTAATTTATTATTGACTTCGTCGGCGCGCTGCGTACGAAGGTAATGCAATTCTCTTTTGAGTTCTTCCAGCTTTTCCAATGTCATTTTGTATTCTTTGGCCATGATGTATGACACCTCGACTAAAATTATAAACGTCTGCCTTGCGGCGGGAAACTCCGGTTACAAAGTATATCTCCCCAAAGGGAAAATATGTCTTGGCAAAAGGAATAAAAAAACACCGCGCGGCGCAGAATTCCGCCGCAGCGCGCTTTTTTGCAAAAGGCGTATAGAACAATTTTCCCCGGCGGTGAAATTTCTTTCACCCCCAGGGTGCCTTTTTTGTTTCAAGCGATATTATACAGGCTGGTTTTCGGCCTGTCAAGGGATGGGAAGCGGGCAAAAACCGGATTTTACAAAATATCTGATTTCCCTTCAAATTTTATCCGATATTTGCCTGACCTTCCTCCTGCTCTTTTGCGTCCCACCGGGCCAGGAAGGCGGCCAAACGGGCGTGGGTGGTGTTTTCAAAGATCTCCTTGGGCGTGCCCTCCAGGGCGATGACCCCTTCGTTCATGAAGATAATCCGGTCGGCCACATTTTTGGCAAACTCCATCTCGTGGGTCACGATGACCATAGTGGCGTCATTTCGGGCCAAATCCTGCATGACGGAAAGCACTTCGCCCGTAAGCTCCGGGTCCAAAGCGGAGGTAGGCTCGTCAAAGAGCAGAATGTCCGGCCGCATCATAAGCGCCCGCGCAATGGCCACCCGCTGTTTTTGGCCGCCGGAAAGGTTTTTGGGCAGCTCGTTTTTCTTTTCCAAAAGCCCCACCTGGCTTAACACTTCCGTCGCCCTGTCCTCCGCTTCCTTTTTGTCCATTTTTAAAACGGACAGGGGCGCCAAAAGCAGATTCTGCCAGACGGTCATGTGAGGAAAAAGGTTAAAATGCTGGAACACCATGCCCATGCGCCGGCGGATTTCTTTAATTTCCTTTTCCTTAACATAGACGCCGTTTTCCACCAGCGGCCGGCCGCCCACATAGATGCTGCCCTCGTCGATCCGTTCCAGCTCGATCAGGCAGCGAAGCAGCGTGCTCTTTCCCGAGCCGGACGGGCCGATAATCGCCACGACCTCCCCCTGGGAAACGGATAGATCCACGCCCTTTAACACTTCCAGCCCGCCGAATTTCTTTTTTACGCCTACGGCGTGGATGATGTTCATAGTGCAACGCTCCTAAAAGGCATATTTACGTTCCAGATATTCAAACAGTTTCGTAAGCACGAAGGTCATCAGCAGGTAAAACACCGCCGCCACCCCGTAGGGCAGGACGGAGGCCGTGGAGTTCACCAGCGACTTGGCGTAGTGCAGCGTCTCGGTCAGGCCGATGGTGGTAATCAGCGCCGTGTCTTTGACCAGCGTGATGCTTTCGTTGGACACGGGGGGCAGCACCACCTTGATCATCTGCGGAATCACAACCTTGAGCCGCACCTGCCACTTGGACAGGCCCAGCACCTTCGCCGCTTCATACTGCCCCGCGTCGATGGAAAGCAGCCCGCCGCGGAAGATTTCGCAGAAGTACGCCGCATAGTTTAACACAAAGGTCAGGCAGGCGGCGTAAAACCGGTCCATCACCAGATACCGCCCCACGTAGGGCAGAAACGGCAGGCCGAAGCAGACGAAAAACAGCTGCAGCATCAAAGGCGTGCCGCGCATGACAAAGACAAAGGCCCGGACGGGGGCCCGAAACAAGGCGATCTTGGACATGCTGATGAAGCTGAGTACCAGCCCCAAAGGGATAGCAAAGAACAGGGTGACGGCAAAAACCGTCACCGTGTTCCCAATACCCATTAATAAGATTTTAGATATGTTCGCAATACTCATATGTTACCGCTTACTCTGTCTGCTCGTGAGAAATCAGATACCGGCCGACGACCTCGTCCACCAGCAGCACGTCGATGCGGCCGATCTTCAGATCCAAGAACGCTGTCAGGTTCTCGCCGTATTCCACGACTTCCGCCAGGGAGGCTTTCACATCGGGGAAGCTGTTCAAAGCGTCCACGGCGGAAGAACCGGCCTGCAGACCGAGCTTTTTGCCGGCCAGGTCGGCCTTTGTCTTAATGGCCGAGTCCTCGGCCACAATCATCACCTGCCGGTTGGCCAGGTACGGACGCAGCAGGCACATGGCTTCCGCCCGGTCGGGGGTGACAGTCATGCCGTTCCAGACCACGTCGATGCGCCCGGAGGCCAGCTCGCCTTCCTTGCTGTTCCAGTCGATGGGCTGGAGCACCAGCGTGACGCCCAACCGCTTGCAGACTTCCTCGGCCAGGGAAATGTCATAGCCGATGATTTCGCCGGTGTTCGTGTCCCGGTAGCCCATGGGCGGGAAGCTGTCGTCCAGGCCGACGATCAGTTTCCCGGCCTGCAGGATTTTGTCCAGCGAATCGTCCGTCGGGTTGGAAAGGTCCTCGATGGGGTCGCTTTCCTTCAAAAACACGGGCGCGCCGAACCATTCGGTGTCGATTCGGTCCGTGGTGCCGTCGGCGGCCATCTCATTCAGAATCTCCTGCACCTTGGCGGCCAGGGCGATGTCGTTTTTGCGGAAGGCGATCGAGTAATACTCTTTGGCAAAATCGTCGTCCAGCACGACAAACTTCTTTTCCTCCGCCTTGCCGCAGGCAAACAGGCCCAGCAGCAAAGCCAGCGCCATCATAAGGACGAGAACCGTTTTCTTCATCCGTTCCAACCCCTCTTTTGTACATTCACATTGTGACTGTATTTTTATGCATTTATTTCGCGTTAATTGTACCACGCATTTTTCGGCTTGTAAAGAGAAACTCCGACGGTTTTTCTTTTTGCTTTCCCTTTGGGTTTAGGGAAAAGAACGATATTTGCCCCGTTTGGGCAAAAAATGAAAGGCAAGGCGCTCCCTTGCCTTCCGTTGCGCCTGCTTTATATGGGGTAATAGCGCTCCAGCCAGGCGAGTTCTTTCCGGTTCGGGTTGGGCTGGTACCAGCCCTGTTCGAAGAGGTTGTAGACCCTCTGGAAGTACTCCTCGTACATTTTGCCCACCCGGTCCAAAGAATAATTTTGCACCGCCCACAGATGGCAGTTTTTCGGCTTGATGCGCCAGATGTTGTTGACCGCCCAGCAGAACTCCTCGAACGTGCGACAGCGGTAGCCCGTTTTGCCGTGGAGCACCGTTTCGGGAAACGCGCCCCAGTCGGTGGTGATGACCGGCGTGCCGCAGAGCTGGGCTTCCACGTTGACGCCGCCGAAGGGCTCCAGATAGTAAGTGGGCACCAGCACGGCCTTGGCGTTGCCCAGCAGCCGCGCCCGCTCCTCGGGGCCTACGGCCGGGTGGTAGACGATGTGTTCCTCCTTGCCCAGAGAGAGGCCTTCGGCCGGATTGTCCAGAGAGCCCTGCCCGACGACATAGAGTTGGTGCCCCGTGGCTTTCGCCACCTCGGAGGCAAGCCGGACGCCCTTGCGGTGGACGATGCGGCCGAAATAGAGCAGGTAGTCCTGCTTGTTAGGCTGATAGGGGAAGTCTTTGGGGTCGTAGTAGTTGGGGATCACCGCGTCGTACCAGGCTCCGTCGTTCTGCTTCAGCAGGCCGTAGACGTAATGCATCCAGGCGTAGGATTCGAACACGCGGAACTTGGAGAACACGCCGGTATATCCGATGCCCGGCTCTACGGTGAGCAGGTTCACCGCTTCGGCAATGGGCTTTTGGTAGTTGCCCATGGGACAAAGGAGAATATCTTTAGGCTGTTTTCTCTCCTGGATGGCGGCGATGGCGTTCTGGTTAAAGGTCGTGTGGGCCAGGTCTTTGGGGTCGTGCTTGAAAAACGTCGTAGAGCGGTCGTACTCGCCGTACGTCTGGCGAAGGACGTCCTGGGTGGAAACCTGGACGAAGGCGTCGCAGGCGTCGCCCAGGTCGGAACCTTCCACCCCGTAGAAGTAGACCGTATGGCCGTAGGATTTGATCATCCGGGCCAGCTTCAGGGTTTTCTGCGTATAGGCACAGGCGGAGTTGTTCCTGTGGGTTTCCAGATGGGCAAGCCCCAGTAAGTGAAAACGCAAATGTGCCATGACGAACCTCACTTCTTTTCTATGTAATAGCGGGGAACCCCTCCCCGGCGGGTTTCGGTGCCTGGAACGTATGCAGGCGGCGGCTGCGCGGGCCTGTAGAACGCAATGTATGTTTTGCGGCGGGAACGGGCATAACGGCCAAAACGCTTAAAAACCGGCCCTGCACGGCAAAAAACCGCCCCCAAAAGGCCCTTTCCTTACCAGTATATGCGCCGGGTATAAGTTGTTACCCTGCCGAAACAGGCGAGCCGAGAGCGCATTCTGCGCTCCCGGCTCACTATGGGAACCTATGCGGGCTACACGGTGATCAGCTGGACAATCGTCAGATTGGCCTGAACGGCGGTCTCCGCCAGGTTGACGTTGGCGCCGGTGGTGTTAATCAGCGTAAACGTCAACGGACCACTCGCGTCGATCAGCGCGCTGCCGTTCAGCTGCAGCGTTACGAGCGGCGCAGGCGAGCTGGACGGGTAGGTAGCGCCCTCGCTGGTCTCCAGCGTGAAGGACACCGTTTCGCTAGCTTCCGCACCGTCGGTATTGACCCACCAGGAGACGTAGTAGACGCCCGCTTCTCCGATGGAGAACACGCCCGTAACCGGATTGTACGTGATGTTCGGCGACGGGCTCACCAGGAGCGTGTCGAAGATGACGTTGTCGCCGTCGTCGATGATGCCCAGCGGGTCGCCTACCAGCTGCGCCTGCAAGCCGGACAGGGCGTTGCCGGGGCCTTCGGGACCGGTCGGACCTGTCGCACCCGTCGGGCCTTCGGGACCGGTGGCACCAATCGGGCCTTCGGGACCCGTCGCGCCCGTCGCGCCTTCCGGACCGGTAGCGCCGATTGGGCCTTCGGGGCCGGTCGCGCCAATCGGGCCTTCGGGACCAGTGGCACCGGTAGCACCAACAGCACCAGCGGGACCTTCGGGACCAGTGGCGCCGGTAGCACCAACAGCACCAGCGGGGCCTTCGGGACCGGTCGCACCGGTAGCACCAACAGCACCAGCGGGACCTTCCGGACCAGTGGCACCGGTAGCACCAACAGCACCAGCGGGACCTTCCGGACCAGTGGCACCCGTCGCGCCAACAGCACCAGCGGGGCCTTCCGGACCAGTCGCACCGGTAGCACCAATAGCACCAGCGGGGCCTTCGGGACCAGTCGCACCCGTAGCACCAACAGCACCAGCGGGACCTTCGGGACCGGTCGCACCCGTAGCACCAACAGCACCAGCGGGGCCTTCGGGACCAGTCGCACCCGTCGCGCCGGCAGGACCAGCCGCACCAGCGGGACCGGCAGGGCCAGTCGCACCCGTCGCGCCGGCAGGGCCAGCCGCACCGGCAGGGCCGGCAGGACCAGTCGCACCCGTCGCGCCTGTGGCTCCGATGGGGCCGGCAGGGCCGGTAGGACCGGTGGGGCCTGTTGCGCCTCTACAGCCTATGGGGCCCGGCGGGCCGGGAGGCCCGGGGATACCGGGACGTCCGGGAGGTCCGGGCGGGCCCGGAGGTCCGGGAGGCCCGGGCGGACAGTGTGGCGGCGGAGGCGGCGGACAAGGAGGTGCGAAGTGGCACTTGCAGTTATTTTTCCACGAATAGCAGTACCGGCAGTAAGGGTCATAACGGTTGCCCGCATTTATATCTCCATAATAATGACGGTAAGGATT
This sequence comes from Bacillota bacterium, assembly GCA_029778935.1. Lineage (GTDB taxonomy): Bacteria > Bacillota > Clostridia > Oscillospirales > QAMX01 > DUUG01. Next base: position 9,434 of record JAKPBM010000195.1, read on the forward strand.
GTAAATACTATCACCCCCTGATGTCAGTATATGTTCAGGGGGTGCAGTGTGTACTTGTTTTTGCCGCCCAATTGACAGGCCGTTAAAAAAACGGCGGCCCGATAAGGCCGCCGCTGCTAGTTATTCCGCCGGGAACACCGCCACGTCGCCTCGCTTCTCCAGCGACGCGTAGAAATCTTTGTAACTGCCGGTTTCGGGTATGTTGATGACCTCGGCTTCATAGGCCAGGCCGTCCCAGAGGGACTTCCAGCTTAACGGATCGGTGTAGCTTTGCTTTGTGGCATGAAAGCC